>JAGGWR010000179.1 GCA_021163445.1 Candidatus Tharpella aukensis | reverse complement strand
GCCTTTCAGGTAGGAGGCGTTGGGAAGATGCGGCCCCCGGCAGAGATCAACAAAGTCACCACTCTGATAAAGTGAAAGGGTTTCACCTTCGCGCAGATCATTGATCAACTCAACGTTATACTCTTCACCCATACCGGTAAAAAGATCAATCGCCTCTTGCCGCCCAACCTCGCGACGAACAAAATTACGACCCTTTTTGATCATGGTTTTCATCTGCTTCTCAATAGCCCGCAGATCTTCCGGCGTAAAAGGATTTTCGATGTCGAAATCGTAGTAAAACCCATCCTTAATCGCAGGACCGATGGTCACTTTCGCATCAGGGAAAAGCATTTGCACGGCTTCGGCCATGATATGGGCCGCACTATGCCGTAAAACCTCAAGCCCGGCTTCCGAATCTTTCTCCACCAGAAAAACTTCATCCCCATCTGCTGGCACACTCTGCAGATCGACGAGATTGCCACCAATCCGGGCCGCAACCACATCACGCAGGCGTGATGTGTCCTGTTCGACAATATGCTCAAACAGGGTCTTACCGTCAGCGTCAAGTGACAGAATCGGAGATTTTTCTGATAATTGGAGAGTAAACATTGACCTAATAAACCTTTATTTTTGATGGTAAAAATATTTTCACCATCAAAAAACGTAACCTTTCAGCTAACCCGCAATTCAGGGTACACAATCCCGATTCCCTTCGGAGAATCAGGTTATGTCCCCAAAATTTGCTAAAATACATCGATATGCAGTACTTCTCTACATACGCTGAATAGTTACCAAAAAACAAAAATAGAGGCGCCACTTAATCATCAGTGGAGATAAACCCCGCCGACCGTGACACCTCTAACAGATTTTCGTGGTAGGCACAGGCGGATTTGAACCGCCGACTTCTACCGTGTCAAGGTAGCGCTCTCCCCCTGAGCTATGCGCCTACAATTACTGGTGCTTTCGCCGACTAGGAGGCTGTCCGAGAACGCCTTTTTCCCCCAGCTCTTCGCACTGCCAGCACTTCCTTCGGTCGTTATTTTTTTAAAATAATGCTCGGAATATCAAGTATATGCCTGCGCTTATTTGAAAAAAATGCCTCGATCTGAGAAAAAAATCCTATTCTCGGACAACCTCCTAGTTATGGCGGGAGAGCTAGTTAACAATTTTACCTAACAATGTCAAGACTTTTTCGCACCTGCCCAGCCCAAAACAATTGATTGTTTATCTTTTTTAACTCGCATAAATTCATAGGATGGCTAAGTAAAAATTTCGATAGACAAGTTGTTGTGGTTTTCCAGGCGCGAGACCATACAAGTAGTATGTAGAGTGTCTGGAAAACCACAACAACGCAGGATATCGGAACTTTTACGACGCCATCATCTTTTGCGCTGCCATTTAGTCCCCTCAGCCGAATCCTTCAAGATGATACCATTTTCATCAAGGATATCCCGAACCCGGTCGGCCTCGGCCCAATCGCGCTCCTTGCGGGCGGTGGCCCGCGCCGCAATCAGGCTTTCAATCTCTGCAGCCTCCAGCTGCCCATCAGCTTTACCGGTTGTTCTCTGAAGAAAATCACGCGGCGTCTCCTGAAGTAAACCCAAGGGCTCACCAATCTCGCTCATAAACTCAGCCACCCGAGCCGCCGCCTGCGGATCAATGGAGTTTTTTTCCACATCAAGCCAGCGGTTAACCTCTTTACTAACCTCAAAAAGAACCGCAACTCCCGCCGCACTATTGAAATCATCATCCATAGCGGCAATAAAATCCTGCCGCCAGGCCTCAATCCGGTCGTCCAGAGAAGATGATCCCCCTACAGAACCAGCCGCTTTTTCCAAAAGCCGATCAAGCGACTGATAAAGCCGCTCCAGACCGGCGGCAGCGACCGCCACATTTTCCTGAGAAAAATCGATCGGTGAACGATAATGGTTCGCGACGACAAAAAAGCGTAAAACTTCGGGATGACAATCCTCAAGCAACTCGCGAATAGTGAGAAAGTTACCCAACGATTTTGACATCTTCTCTTTGTCAATATTGACAAACCCGTTATGCACCCAAAATTTGGCAAAAGGCTTGCCGCTGGCTCCTTCCGACTGGGCAATCTCATTCTCATGATGAGGAAAGATCAGATCCTGGCCCCCACCATGAATATCAAAAGTCTCGCCAAGAAATTTCTGACTCATAGCCGAACACTCGATGTGCCAACCTGGACGACCTTCTCCCCAGGGACTTGGCCAGCTCGGTTCACCAGACTTACTCCGCTTCCATAAAGCAAAATCGAGCGGCGACTCTTTACGATCATCGACATCTACCCGCGCCCCGGAGAGGAGATCGTCAATATTTTTCCCCGACAGCTTACCATAACCTTTAAAGCGTTGTAGACGATAGTAGACATCCCCTTCAACTTCATAGGCTAAACCCTTCTCCTCAAGTTGCCGCACAAGATTGATAATCTCCTCAATATGATCCGTCGCCCGAGGTTCATAGGTCGGCTTAAGCAGTCCCAAGCGATCCATATCAACATAGAACTCATCAATATACTGTTCGGCCAAGGCCTTCCAGGTAATTCCGCGTTCATTTGAACGGTTGATAATCTTATCATCAATATCAGTAAAATTTCGCACAAAAGTAACATCATAACCGCGATATTTAAGATAACGATAGATCACATCAAAGACTACCAACGACCGGGCATGACCAATATGACAAAGATCATAAACGGTTACGCCACAAGCATACATACCGATTTTGCCGGGTTCCAGTGGAACAAATTCCTCTTTACGACGGTTCATCGAATTAAATATCTGCATTTTTCAAATCCTTTACCTAAAAAATCCTTCCCCGCCCTAAATGAAGCGGCAAATATTTCAAGTTCATATTATATGATAGAACGACCCAAAGGGGCCGTTTTTCATTTTCTCATCTTGACATTATATTTTTTTTGGACTAGAAGTGTCAACTCTTTTCGACCCGGCACCTGACTGGATCACACAAAAAAAGAGATAGAACAGGAAAAAATACTTTGCCGAAGTGGCGGAATTGGTAGACGCGCATGGTTCAGGTCCATGTGAGTGCAAGCTTGTGGAGGTTCGAGTCCTCTCTTCGGCACCATGATTTTAAAAGGGTCTGTAACTTCAATATGTTACAGACCCTTTCTTTTTCCCATGTGCAATAAGATGCTATTTCAAGCCCTTGAAAATAGCCAGAAAACATAAATTTTACAATTTAACCATCCTTATCTTCGAGCTCATAAATCACAAGAATAAAACGACACAACAACACCAAGAAATATTCGCTGAGAAGCTCTAATTTGGGGGAATCGGTAAAATCTAGACCTTGTCATTGCCAACATTAAAGCCTTTCCTGTAGAATTATTTCTTGACTATTTAATTTTACTCTGACCATATTTAGTTTGGAATTGTTTGCATACCCCCTAATATGGACTCAATTTTATTTCTTTTTTTTACGTTTATTATTTGATTTCTTGCCTCCGATCTTCTGCTTGCGCTTTTGAGATTTTGCCTTTTGTTCACGCTTCGCAGCTTGTTTGCGAGTATATTTATTAACGCTCTCCAGCTCCCGTTCGGCAGCTGCGAGTTTCTTCTCAACTTCTTTGCGAAGTTTCTCTGCTATTTCGCGGCGTCTCATTTCTTCTTGCAGTGCTTCAATTTTAAATTGCGTTGCAGCAAGCGGTCGATCAATGGGGGCAATCCGGTTCAAAACAGTTTCCACTGATTCCGAATATTTATTTCCCAAATTTTGGTCTAACATATCACGCTCTTGCGAAATTGATAAACTTGACTCATCAATTAAACGACTAAATGCCTTTTCTAAGGATTCTTTCCTGATTACAGTGTAGCCCGACTGAACAACTGCCTCAACGATTAAACTAAACGCAACATCTTCAGCACCTTGGTTTTGCATAAAAGAGGCAACATGCTGCTCAAAACTAACCGTCTGCCACGTCGGTCTATTGCCATCAAATACGGCATTCAGAACCGAAGTGTCGCTCACGAACCATGCTGCGCCACCCCCACCTTGACAATTGAGGATATTCAGCTTTCCAGATCTTTCACCCTCAATAATTACCAAGGCTTCTGCCTCCGGTTTTGCCTTTTCGTGTGCTTTTCTGGTGCCCCCTGCGGACACCGTAGTATCATCAACTTCCACATAGTATGTCGATAATAGTCGTTGCACAATACGATCTTCGTATTCCTTATGATTTCCATAGTCACGTATTGCTTCGAAACCAACCCAATCAGAGAAATGCAATATTTCGACACCAAGTTCATTCAAACGGTCTCGCAATACATTTTCCATTTCAACGCTAGATCCAAATGCTGATATGCAGTAATCCTCCCATGTCCCGCACTTCCCTGATGCCTTAGTTTCAAGAAATCCATGAAGAAAAGCGTTAGACCTTTTATATGGACTGTCCCCTAGGAGGCTGTCCGAGAATAGGATTTTTTTCTCAGATCAAGGCATTTTTTGACAATAAGCGCAGGTATACACCTAGTATTCCGAGCATTATTTTCAAAAAATAACGCTGAGCGGGGGAAAAAAG
>JAGGWR010000035.1 GCA_021163445.1 Candidatus Tharpella aukensis | reverse complement strand
GGTTCTTACTCTTCAATGTCTCTTCAATCTCAATCAGACTACTGACCAACTCGATCAATTCACGAGTATTCCAGGGTTTAGCGAGATAGGTTTTAGCCGAACCATCGATTAACGCCTTGTAAACATAGGACTCCTCGACAAAACCACTTAAGATCAAACGGATAACCTGAGGATATTTTTCCCTAATCTCTTTAAGAAAAGTATAACCATCCATGCCCGGCATCCGCATATCACTCAAGACCATATCGATCTCACCTTTACCGGCAGCCAGCATCTTGAGACCAAGCTCACCGGAATCGGCAAAATAGAGTTTGTGACCGCTATTGATAAAAGCCCGGCGCAAAGAGCGCAAAACACTCTTCTCATCGTCAACAAAGAGAATATTTTTTTGTTCAGTCATGTGGTTACATTACCCATCAGTGACAGCTCGCACCGGCAGAGCCGGAGGCTTCATGAGGGCCCCTTGAAGGGGCCATAATAAATTATTTCACTT
This sequence comes from Candidatus Tharpella aukensis, assembly GCA_021163445.1. Taxonomy (GTDB): domain Bacteria; phylum Desulfobacterota; class Anaeroferrophillalia; order Anaeroferrophillales; family Tharpellaceae; genus Tharpella; species Tharpella aukensis. The sequence continues at coordinate 12,851 of JAGGWR010000035.1, read as the reverse complement.
TAACAGGCACAAAGGCTGAAGGCACATAGGCACAAAGTTTTAAAAGCAATGGTAAGAATAGACTATATCTCATAATCACCATATTCCCTCGTTTTTAAACTTTGTGCCTTCTGCCTTTGTGCCTTTGTGCCTCAAACTACTCACGCCTGTCCGGCAAAGCCTATCAGGATCACACCAGCAGAGCTGGTGGTTTAATTTTTGTAATTAGAGTTTGCCGTTGAGCGCGGCAAAGCGACAACAAAAGTTGTTCCCTCGCCGACAACCGACTCCACGGTCAGGTTGCCGTGATGTTTATTAGTAACGATATCATGCGAAATATTTAAACCTAATCCGGTACCTTTGCCAACCGGCTTGGTTGTAAAGAAGGGATCAAATATCCGCTCCAGATTCTCCGCTTTAATCCCGGAACCATCATCGGCAATTTTACAGCGCACCCACTCTTCGTCAAAACCGGTCGTAATCGTGATCCGCCCAAGTTCCTGACGCTCCTGCTCCTTAATAGCTTGGGCGGCATTAATAATCAGGTTTAAAATAACCTGATTGATTTCGCCGCCGGAAGCCATAACATCGGGCAGTTCAGGGTCAAGCCCAAGTTCGATTTCAGCGCTGTACTTATATTCATTACGGGCAACAACAATCGTGGTCTCAATCGCCTGGTTAAAATTAAAGCTCTCCCTGGCATCCATCTGATCAATACGGGAAAACTCCCGCAGTTTGGTAACAATCGAGGTGATGCGTTCAAATCCATCTCTCGATTCACTGAAAAGATCGTCAAGATCTTCGAGAATAAATTCGATCTGGAGATCCTCTTCGAGCTCCGCCGTCTTGGCCAGGGCCGCAGGCCCTTTCTCCGGGAGTTGACCGGCAAGTTCAGCCACGGTTTCGCGATAGAGTTCCAGAAGTTCAACAAAATTTTTGATGTAGTTGGTAATACTTTCAAAGTTGCTGGAGACAAAACCAATCGGCGTATTAAGTTCATGGGCAACCCCGGCCGCCAACTGACCCACCACTTCAAGACGCTGAGAGGTTCTAAGCTGCACCTGCATCGCCTTTTCCTGGCTGGTATCTCTTTTGACTGCGGCCAGAGAGATAATCTCGCCCCTCTCATTACGAATCGGAAAAATGACCGCATCTTCGTCAAAAAGGGTGCCATCCTTACGCCGATTAACAAAAGAACCGCGCCAGGTACGACCTTTAGCTAACGTCTCCCAGAGCTCTTTGTAAAAACTTTCATCCTGACGACCGCTCTTTAGAACCGAAGGATTTCTGCCGATCACCTCCGACATCATATAACCGGTCACCTTTTCAAAGGCCGGGTTGACATACTGGATTATCCCGTCAGGATCGGTAACCACGATACTTTCAGCTGCCTGCTCGATAACCGCACTCAGCTGAGCCATGCGCCGGGCCATAAACTTGTGAACGGTAAGATCGCTAATCACGCCGATGAGGCCAGCCGGCCGCCGGTCAGGCTCACGGTAAACGCGAACTTTGAGTTCAAGAAGATTTTGCACTCCGGCCCGGTTCTCAAATTCGATCTCACGGGTTCGCGTCCCGCCTTTGAGAAAAAGTTGGTTGTCATCTTCACAAACAACACGTAAATCCCCGGCTACCGGAAAATCGGCTCCCGATTTTCCCAGAAGCTCTTTATTGCTAAAACCGGCAAACTTTTCGAAAGCCTGATTACAGCCCCGATAATCACCCTGACGATCAAGATAAAATACCGGCAGTGGAATCGCATTCAACAACTCCTGAGCCATATATCCCCGAGATTTGGCGTTTCCTTCGGCAAGATGGAGATCGGCAATCGTCTTCTCTTGCTCCCGCCGCAGAGCCCGAACCCGGTTATTAACTATAGAGAGACCAATAACAGCGGCGACAACCAGCAGAAGCAAAAAAATCAAGGCGATAATAAAATGATAATACTGCTGCCAGATCTGAACCACACTGACTTCACCCAGATGTTCGTAAGGCGGCAACTTCAAAGTTTTCAATAATTCGCGTACCGGCCGGTAACTCAAGGGTGTAGTCCAGCCCCCGGTACGGGTCTTAACAGAGACCGCATCAAGCGGGGCCAGATATAACAAAGCTATAACCACTCGGTTGGCGAGATAATTATTGACATGAGGCAACTTGGCTAGTGGCCACTCGGGATAGGGCCGAGTCGAATGAAGAAAGGGAAGGCGAACCATGCCGCCACCAGGCTCGTGAACAACCGCCAGTTTTTCAATATCAATCAGTCCTTCACGACTCATTCTTTCCAACACACCGGTGCGCACAACCCCAAAATCAGTTTTTCCGGCCAACACTGCGTAGACAACCTTATCATGCGAGCCGGTAAAAATCAGCCCCGACAGATCACGTTCCAGAGCAAAACCCTGCTTCTGCAACTCAAATAACATTGCCTGCCAGCTTAAAGAAGTCGGATTTGCGGCTGTCAGACTTCGGCCGCTAACGGCCTTAAGATTATTGAGACAACCGCGCTCGGCCAAATGAAACAAGACCCCGCCAAACTCGCTGCTCAAATATCCGTCCTCTTTCTGGATCAGTGTCAAAATGCGGGAAACTTTATATTGTTGTTCAAAATTGATATAGACTGAAGGATTGACGAGAACAAAATCGACCCGTTTTTCAGCGACCGCAGCTTCAACTTGATCAAAGGGAAGGGCAACGATATGAAAACGTTTTTCACTGACCTGCTCACCAAGATAGTCAGCCAACGGCTGCCAGCGTTTCAGACAGGTTGCGACACTACGTTTGGCCAGCACGCCGATAAAGACATCCCGAGGGCCGTCGGCCAGTTCATTGCCTGCCGCAGAGGACGGTACCGCCGCAACCAGCAGCAGAAAAAGCAATATTACAGTAATAACCGGATAAAAGAACCGTTTCATGCCCACCCTCTTCATTATATCACCGTACGATAACAAAAATATTTAGCACCCTCTTGTGGGGTTGAGATTTCTTGTAACTCAACTTTTTGACTTGAGTTTTTAATATTTATCGACAAACTCTTTTGGAGACATAATATGAATGTCTATGTATTTCTTGATGTTTTTCAGGTGCTTATCTCCCGAAATAATTATTTTGCTATCAAGGGCAACGGCACATTCTATAAACTTATTGTCATCTGGGTCGTCTTCCACAATTTTTAAACTGGGTGTTGCGATTGTAAAAATTGAATTGTAACTCTCGGCAAATAGTCGGGTTAATTTTTGTATTTCATTTTTGTCTTTCAAGCCAAGCCTGTTGAGTACATCAATATACTCTTCAATTATTTCTTGAGATAAACATAACGTAATTTTTCCGCTTTTCCAAAGATTAATAACCTCACGCGGAATGCCGCCAAAAAAGGAAGAAATAAACACATTTGTGTCGATAACTACCTTAAGCATTAGTTTGACCGCACTTGTCTAATTGCTTTCTCGATATCTGCTTCAGAAATATTATTTTGAGCGAAGTTTTTTTCGATTGAACCCCAGAGGTTATCAATATAGGCTCCCATGTCTCTTTCTTTTGTATATTTCTCAAGTAGTTCACGCACTATCTGACTTAAATTTTTGCCCTCAGCTTTGGCTAGTTGGCTAACCTTCTTCTTTAAAGATGATTCGACTCGAATAATCATTTGAGTTGCCATGGCTCAACCTCTTTATCAATATTCTTGATTATGACATATTATCTACGTTTGCTGTATATACAACTTATACGACATACTGTGAAATGTCAACGATGAAAAAGATAGATACTTCTGTGGAAACTTTTGCAGCACTAACTATTCCTTTTCATCCAGCAAGCGCCGAATCCTGAGCATAACCTCCCGGTTATTGTACGGTTTATTGATAAAGTGGTCCTTACCTAAAGTGAGAATTTCCTGCTGGACACCACTGTCAATATAACCGGAACTATACAGAGTGGTTATATCGGGATAGAGAGCTTTGATTTTTTCATTTAACTCCTTACCGCCCATGATCGGCATCACCACGTCGGTAAAGAGCAGGTCGATGCCCCCCTGATATGCAGCCGCTTTTTCGAGGGCCTCACGGCCATCAGCCGCAGTAATAACCGTATATCCGGCCTTGCGCAACTGGCGCTCGGCTATCTCTCGGATCGGCTGGCTATCTTCAGCCAGCAGAATCACTTCAGCCCCACCTCTCACAGGCTCAAGTTTACGAGCCTCCGCCTCAACCACCTCGCCCGCCATAAGCGGCCAGTAAATTTTAAAAGTGGTTCCCTGTCCCGGCTCACTGTAGACGTTAACACTGCCCTGATTTTGTTTAACAATACCATAGACCGTAGACAGGCCCATACCGGTGCCTTCGCCTTTGCCCTTGGTCGTATAGAAAGGTTCAAAGATGTGATCCAAAACCTCTTTTGCCATGCCGCAACCGTTATCCTCGACCCGAAGCTGAAGGTACCAGCCGGAAGAGCTGCCAAGATGAGTCGTAACATAGCCATCATCCAGAAGCACCCGGGAGGTGGAAACCTGGATAATTTTCTCTGCCCCCGGCGATAGATTTTTAACTGCATCCCGAGCATTGACCACCAGGTTGAGAATCACTTGTTCGATCTGACCGGGGTCGGCATAAATAGCCCCAACCGACTCATCAAATTCGGTTGTCAGCCGAATATCTTCACCAATCAGCCGTGACAACATTTTTTGCATATCATTTATCAGGCGGTTAACCTTGAGCGCTTTCGGCATGATCACCTGCTTGCGACTAAAGGCCAAGAGTTGGCGGGTGAGATTGGCGGCCCGCTCTCCGGATTTATGTATCTCATGAACATCATGCCAAACGGCGCTGCCCTCTTCAAGATTAGCCATGGCCATTTCAGAATAGCCATAGATGGAGGTCAGAATATTGTTAAAATCATGAGCTACGCCGCCGGCGAGCGTACCGATCGACTCCATTTTCTGGGCCTGGATGAGTTGTTCCTCGAGATTTTTCCGTTCAACGATTTCAGCCTGCAATGCGGCGGTTCGCTCCTCGACCATGGCTTCAAGGCGTTCGTGATAGTCTTTCAACTCCGCTTCGGTTTGTTTTCGTTTAAGGGCTAGTTCCACGGTGGTCGGCAGGGTTTTAAGATAATTGCCTTCAGGGTCTTTGATAAGATAATCGCAGGCGCCCAACTTCATAGCCTCAACCGCGACATCTTCATTACCGCTGCCGGTGGTCACAATAACCGGAACTCCTTCAAATTGATCAAAGAGTTCAAACGAGGTTCCGTCACCCAGCATATAATCCGCAATAATAACATCAAAGCGAATTGACTTTATAACCTCTCGGGTCTCGGCCACGGAGCCCGCAATGGTGTAATCATAAGGCAAGTTCTGACTTTTAACAAACCTCTCAAACGCCATCTGATCGACCTTGTCATCCTCAATCAGAAGAAGACGGATTGCATTGTCTTGCATGCTTTTCTCCTATTCCTAGGAGGCTGTCTGAGAATAGAAATTTTTTCTCAGATCGAGGCATTTTTTTTAAATAAGCACAGGTATACACTTAGTATTCCGAGCATTATTTAAAAAAAATAACGAAGAGCTGGGGAAAAATGGCATTCTCGAACAGCCTCCTAATCCGGCAGTTCGCTCAATGTCCAGTAGAGGTCGATGGTTTTTACGACTTCAACAAATTTCCGGTAATCGACCGGCTTGATCATATACCCGGCAACCCCGAAATTAAAGCTGTCAACCTTATCCTGATCAGCTTGGGATGTGGTTAGAACAACGACGGGGATCCTTTTCAGGCTATCATCTTTTTTAGCTATCTGCAGAAATTCGATGCCGTTCATTTTCGGCATATTCAGATCAAGTAAAATAATCCCCGGCTTTTCATTTTCAGGATTTCTCAGAAACGTCAAGGCTTCCTCACCATTATGCTCAACATCCAACCGGTTGGTGATCTTGAGTTCTCTCAAAGCCCGCTTTACGGTCATGGCATCGACCTGGTCGTCTTCAACTAAAAGAATGGGTTTAGAGCTTCTCATATTTTTCTCCTTTGATCATCAAGGATTTAAAACTTAACGCATTGGCCGAATTTCGGGAGCTACCTCAAACAACAATCGAGTAACATCAGCAATCCCCCAAGAATCGACCGGCTTAATCATGTAACCTGCAACCCCCAAATTGAAGCTGTCAACCATATCCTGATCTTCTTTGGATATGGTTAGGACAACGACGGGGATCTCTTTCAAGCGGTCGTCTTTCTTGGCTATCTGCAAAAATTCAAGGCCATTCATTTTCGGCATATTTAGATCAAGTAAAATAATGCCCGGCTTTTCATTTTCAGGATTTTCCAGAAACGTCAAAGCTTCCTCACCATTACTCACAACATCCAACCGGCTGGTGATTTTAGCTTCTCGCAAAACCTCTTTAATCGTCATGACATCAACCTGATCGTCTTCAAGCAGAAGGATATTGGAACTTCTCATTTTTTTATTCCTTATTTATTGGCTACTTTTTCGGAAATATAAAGATGAAAGCGCTCCCCTTGCCGACCTCAGACTCGACCCGTATAGATCCACCATAGAGTGTAATAATCTTTTTGACCAACGTCAAGCCGATACCGGTGCTTTCGTGTTCATCACGAGCCTTTAAGGTCTGAAAGATCTGGAAGATTTTATCATGATATCGCTTATCAATCCCGGGGCCGTTATCGGAAACCGTAAATTTCCATAATTCACCTTCGTCCACACAACTCACGTTGATAACTCCCTCATCCTTATCCATAAATTTTATAGCATTGCCGATAAGGTTCTGAAAAACCTGTCCCATACGGGTAGGATCCCGCAAAACCACGGGCAGCTTGTTTTCCAGGGTAATCTGAATATTATCCGGCGGTGCCAGGTTCTCTATAACCTCATTGACCAGGAGATTCAGATCCAGCTCTTCCTCTTTTTCTTTCACCCGGCCGATGCGAGAGTAACGCAAGACACCATCGATTAAACCATCCATGCGTTTTACTCTTTTTAAAATCAAATCCATCTGCTCCCTGCCATCATCGTCGAAAACTTCGGCATAATCCTCCGAAATCCAGTGCGTGAGCTGACTGATGGCCCGCAAGGGGGCTTTAAGGTCATGGGAAACAATATAGGCAAACTCTTTGAGCTCGTTGTTGGCTGTGACATAGTCGTTATTTACTTTCTGGAGCTTCTCTCGGGACACATTCACATCTTCCATCAGATACGTGAGAGCTTTGCGGGACTCTTCAATTTTGCCGCTCTTCTCTTTAAGCTCTTTTGTCCGTTTTTCCACCATCTCTTTCAAATGCTCACGGTGTTTCTTCAATTCCACTTCCGCATGAACCTGCCCTGTTATATCTGAAAGCGTAATAAGTACCCTCGACCATGAATCTTCAAATCCCGGCACTATGGAGAGTAACAGACTGACGTGAATTTCTCTGCCTTGAAGCGTTTTATTGACAGCCTCCGACTTGAAATTGTTATTGCCCTCGGCCAGAGTGATAAGCTCCTCGCGAAACACTTCGTAAGATTCTTTCCCAAAAATCAGAACTAGATTTTCAAGAAGCTCTATTTTACTTTCGGCCTCAAACATTTCAAGCGTCTCTTTGTTGACATCAACAACCTTCACCATCTCCGCATATTTGCGTACCGCTTCCGGGTGATCTTTGAAGTATAACCTGAAGTCGGTAATACCCGAATCTCGCAACCTGTCGATCTGTTTCTTAATGGCCGAAAAATCCTCTTCCCACAGAGAAATAGGGGAATCATCAAATAGGCAGCGGTATCTCTGTTCACTTATTTGCAAAGCTTCGTTCTTGGCCGTGATTTCATTTGTTTTTCTCTTAATTTGTACTCTCGATGCGATTATAACAAGAATAAAAAAGATAAGCAGAACCGTAATACTTCTTAATAGCGTACTCAACCAACCGGGAGATACTTCAACCCTCTTTTCAGCGATTTCCGCCTCAAAATATTTTTCCAGCAATCGATAATAGAGTGAATATTCATCCTCTTTAAGTTGCTTTATATGATAATTTATTCTTTTAACAAGGTACGGGGTTAATTCGGCATCTTTCGGAAAAGCAAATTTAATATTAATGGGTTGGAAAATAATGGGTGTCTTTTTAACTTTAAAATTATTTACATTTTTACTCCCAAAGTCCCTATTTGTTATCCCGGCATCGACCCGGTTTTCTTCTACCGCCTTAAATACTTCAGTGTAATTATCCAGTTCTAAAAAAGTGCAATTTAGATTGAATCCGCGGGCAATCTCTCTTAATCCACCAGACCCTTCAAGGTTGACACTACCTCTAAGAGCGGCAATCTTTTTGTCTTTCAGGTCGCATATGGATTGAATTTCCGTTTTCTCTTTATTAACATACACCCTTGTCCAACTCATAAGAACCGGGGCTTTAGAAAATGTATAGAGTTTATTACGCTTTTCCGTAAATGCCACATCCGGCATTACATCAATCTCTCCATTCATTAAGTGGTCGAGTCCTTCACTCCATGTCCCCCAGATATATTCTATCTTCCAATTCTCTTTTTCAGCTATCTCTTCTACAAGGTCAGGCCAAAATCCGGAAACCTTGCCGTTCGCATTCATAAAAATTTTAGGGTTATTTGCGTAAGCACCGACCCTGACCAATAACGGTTCCGGCCCGGCGGCAACGATTGAAAAAAGGGAGGCGGTCAAGATAAATATAAAGGCCAGAATCGTAGGGGAAAGGAATTTACGATTTATGCCCCGAATGTATCGAATGTATTGCCGACTGGTTATTAATGGTTTTGTTTTTTTCATGAATCACTACCTGCAAATTTTTCGGAAAATCGGACTTTTTTTATAACGCCATCAATCTTTACCTTCTTCCAATTCATTAACTCTGTCCCGAAGCTCCTTTATCCTAAACTCGCGCCCAACAAAAACATAATTCATGCGCTCAAGTTCAGTGACCTTCTCTTCCAGCTTGTGAGTCTGCTCTTTGACCAGGGCTTCAAGGTGCTTTTGATACTTTTCTAATTCTACTTCCACCTGCTTACGCTTAGTGATATCCATAACCGTAAAAGTTACACCGGCTGAGAGATCATCAAAATTTAAGGGGGTCGAACTCAGCAAGACATCAATCACCTTACCATCTTTACGCAGCATCCGGGTTTCAACCGTTCCGGTTCCCCGTTCACTTATCTGTCTGTATTTCTCTCGGCCAACAGATTCAAACTCTTCATCATTCGGATATACCATCCTGGCATTTTCCTCTAACAGCTCGGCTTGCGTATAACCTACCATATCGCAAAACCGCTCATTAACCTCATTGAATACTCGATCAATGATCATCCCGATACCGGTGGGCGCGGCCCGCAAGATACTGGATAAGCGATTCCTACTTTGCTCTAATTTATTTTGGATCTGCATGATTTCCGTAATCTCTCGAAAAATCTTTAACTTTGAGATACTGCCATCAGCATTTTTCAAAGGACTATCTATCAAATCGTAGTCTTTATGGTTTTTATGGGAACGCCACTGCCAGCGAACGGTTTTACCTGCAAAAACCTCAGCGTTTTTGCACCAGGGACAAGGGTCTTTGCGATCATGAAAGTAAGCGAAACATTTTTGCCCCTGGATCTCACCAAATTCATTTTTCAGGGCAGCATTGAGAAATTCAATATTATATTGGTCATCAACAATATAAACCCCATCCGTCATACTGTTAAGAATGTTGAGAAAATTATCTTTCTCGATCTGGAGCTCCCTTGTCCGCGCCCCGACTAGGCTCTCCAGCTTTCTTTTTCTATAGAGAGTTGCGAGAAAGTACCCGCCCACAAAGAAAATAAGCAACAGTAACCACTGCCCTATCTTTTTAGCCGCATCAACATAAGTTACCTGACCATAATTTTCGTATGGCTCCACCCGTAGATCTTTCATCAGATTAACGACAGCGTGGTAAGGTAAGGGGGGAAGCCATCCGGCATAGCCGCCAGCAAGTGCCGCCGGATGTTTTTCCGGCATCGTCATGAGCGCAACCGCTACTTCTCGCGCCAACTCGTCTGTAGTACCCGCTAATTTTGCCAAAGGCCACTCAGGATAGAGTTGGGTACTGTGAGGATAGATAAAGTCATCTGTTTTCCGACCAAGAATGATGAAATCGGCCAAATTGATTTCGCCTTTTTTGGCGAGACGTTCCATAATCCCGGTACGAACCGTCCCGACGTCCGCCTTACCCTCTTTAACCGCAAAAACCACCGGTTCCTGCAGGCCATCAGCAAACAGAACTTGGCGGCAATCTTTCGCCGGGGAAATTCCATGTTTTTTCAGTTCAACCAGCTGCATCCGCCAACCACCGAAAGCCTCTTCATGAACCCCAATTATAGATTTTCCTTTAATGTCCGAAAAAACCCTGATATCGGCCCGGTCGGCCCGAGCAAAAATGACCCCGCCAAATTGTTTTTCGGCTTTGCCACCCACATTATTGACCAACGTCACAATCCGGTTCACACCAAATGATTCTTTCAGGCCGATATAGGCAATGGGATTGGTTAAAACAAAATCAACCTGGCCCAGCTCAACTGCAGTTTCCATCTCACCGAAATCCACAATCGGGATCATGACAAAATGATAACCTGCGATTGTTTGAGAAAGGTATACTGCCGTAGCTGACCATCTCTTGTCGGCGGCGGCAACTCCGTTAAAGGCTCTGACCGCGATTTTCACCTCTTTAGATGGAATGGCGGCAGATAACCAAACCGGGTTCCAGGCCAGAAGAGCGATTCCCAACCATAAAACAGTTGCCAAACGTGACCCGCGCCACTTTTTAGAGCCCGACGACCTCATAATAATCTGCAAAATAATTTTCATCTCAAACCTTTGCCGAATTGACATTTACTGAAATTGTGCACAGGCTGACATTAGTATATTAACTTGTATAATGACCCAAGTCAAATAGTATACAAGAATTGATTAACTGCTCAAAAAAACAAAGCGCCTGAAGAGCCCGCACCAGTAAAAACCTGCACACAATTTTTCTTTGAATCATTAAAAGAGAGATAATATTGCACAGCACTGTCCGGTTAGAATTTTGCTTAGAGGGATTTTAGGAGGCTATTCGAGAATATCTTGACACTCATGAATAGCAGGTTCTGGAAATCGAGAAGGCGGTTAAACATGCCGACACTCCTGAGGCTGAGTGGACGGATCACGACACGGTAAAAACAAAGTGGGAGAATAAACTTGCGCATAAAGTGGCTTGATTTAGCCCAGTCTGATCTTGATTCAATTGTAGCCTACCATTTTTCTACCATAAACAGAAAATCTTTCGGCCGTTTTCCGGTCGCGCTTTAATTTTTTCCATGTGGCGCAGGGCGGCAAGGTTTCTTTCAACCTCTTTGGTCTTGAGGTCAAGATTTGCCGCCAATACTGACATTTCAACGCCACCCGTATCGGTAAGAATTTTTATAATTTTTTGCTGGACTACGGTCAGGCCGGCTTCACTGTCCAGGCTTAATTTGGCATGACGCACCGCCCAGGGATCACAAATGCGAGTCGGCGACAAAACATCCATGTAACAATCATCGCAAAGGGTCTCGCTGTTATAAGATTTTTCATCACCGGCATCGATGGTTTCACCACATCGGTCACAATTCATATTGGTTGTCCTTATCTTTCAATTTTGCTGGTTACGGTTATCCAGAAGCTGGCGAATTTTTCTCAAGACTTCCACCACATCATATGGTTTATTGATAAATCGATCACCCTTGAAAATCTGGTCGTCACGGTTAACGCGGTCGCCTAAATGACCGGATGTAAAAAGAACCTCTATTTGCGGCCGCATAGCAACCAACTATTCACTTAACTCTTTACCGCCCATTAGCGGCATTACGATATCGGTAAAGAGCAGATCAATTGAGCCTGGAAAATCTTCGGCTTTAGTCAAAGCCTCAAGGCCATTTTCAGCATCGATCACGTTATATCCAGCCTGTTGCAAGAGTTTTCTGGCCAGATTCCGAGGGGCCTCTTCATCTTCAACTAACAAGATTACTTCGCTGCCTCCGGGGCCAGCTTCTAATTCTACTGTTTTTTCGATTTTAGTCGTTTCTCTTTTGGCTCCCGGCCAATATATTTTAAATGTGGTTCCTTGCTCCAGCTCACTCTCAACATAGATTGAAGCATTATTCTGTTTGACGATACCGTATACAGTTGAAAGCCCGAGTCCGGTACCTTTGCCGACCTCTTTGGTTGAGTAGAAGGGTTCAAAAATATGTTCCATAACCTCTTTGCTGATCCCGCAACCATTATCGACAATCTCTAAAAGCAGGTGCCAACCGGCCCGGCTATCGGCGTGCGAGAGGACAAAGTCATTATCGAGAAGCACTTTGGAAGTTGAAATGGTAATATCTCGACCTAATATCAGAGGTAGTTCTTTGATGGCATCGCTGGCATTAACAACTAGATTGATGATAATCTGTTCCAATTGACCGGGGTCGGCTAATATTAGGGGGACTTCTTCACCAAGGTTGGTTTCCAAATTGATCTCCTCTCCGACCAGTCGTTGCAACATTTTACCCAGATCATTGACCAGATAGTTAATCATGATCATTTCGGGTACTATTGCCTGTTTGCGGCTGAAAGCCAACAGCTGACGCGTGAGATTGCTGGCCCGGTCACTCGCTGCCTCAATCTCCATGAGATCGTCCCGCAACGGGTTTTCTTTTGCCGTCCGCATAATACCCAACTGAGCAAGGCCTTTAATTACGGTCAGGATATTATTGAAATCGTGGGCCACGCCGCCCGCAAGCGTACCAATTGCTTCCATCTTCTGGGTCTGAAAAAGTTGTTCTTCAAGTTGTTTTTGCTCGGTAATATCTTTGGCTACATGAATGACATTTAGCACCTCTTTACT
>JAGGWR010000340.1 GCA_021163445.1 Candidatus Tharpella aukensis | reverse complement strand
GTCTTTTTTCCCCAGCTCAGCGTTATTTTTTGACAATAATGCTCGAAATACTAAGTGTATGTCTGCGCTTATTGTCAAAAAATGCCTCGATCTGAGAAAAAAATCCTATTCTCGGACAGGCTCCTAGCCATTTGCGAATCGGGAGGATTTGAGATGAGAATAACAGCAATAATTCTGGCAATCTTTTTTTTGGTGGGCTCTTTTTCACTTGCCGTAGCCAATGATGCTCCTTCAGGGGTAATTCGGGCAACCAAGGCTGATCCCACCACCAGCCGGAAACCGTCTATATTTATCCACTCCAAGCACGATGATTATGATTGTGAATTGTGTCATCACACTTGGGATGGTGAAAGCGATATTGAAGCTTGTGTTTCCTGCCACCCTATTTTTCGCCATACCGAAAGTGAACATTTGCATATGGAGTGTAAAGAGTGTCACGGAAGCTGGGAGATGACCAGAGATATTAAGGAGTGTGGAGAGTGTCATGATGACAACGATAAAGGTGGAATCCCGAATATTGTTAGAGTATCTCACCGGGCTTTATGCAAGCGTTGTCACCGGGAAATGGAAAAAGAGAACAAACCGACCGGCCCGACAACCCCTTGCACAGCTTGTCACCGGGAAGAGTGAATTTAGGCTCTGATTAACTTTTATGTGTAACGAGATACCGGAATTTATGATTTATAAGTTTGAGGAGGATTGGCAATGCGGTTGAAACTCAGTCGGCAGATTTTTTTGGGGTTGGTTGTGATTGGGGGCCTGCTCGTGGTTTTAGGTTTGGTTTCGCACTTTGGTATCGATACGATGAACAAAAAGGCCCATGAGGCCGTTTTTGCAACTGAAACGATAATTAAATTGCAGAAGATGGAGATCGATCATCATAAATGGGCCGAGACTGTGGAGCAAACCCTCCTGCAACCATATACGCCGGGATTAGTGGTTGAGGTGACAACCGATGATCACAAGTGTGGTTTAGGTAAATGGCTTTATGGTGAGTCGCGCAAAGCCCTGGAAATTCGTTACCCCCAACTCGCACCGATATTGACAAAATTTGAGATCCCGCATCATACGTTGCATGAGTCGATTATCGATGTCAATCTCAACTTGAGTGAGGCTGAAGATCTCGAAGGGGCCAAAGGCGATTACCGTGCGATTACGCAGCCAGCTCTGAAAGAGGTTTTAAAGATTTTCGTTGAGCTCGAAGAGGCTTTGTCCGAGATTGAACAGGCGGCCGAACATGCGGCGGCGGCCAAAGTCTCGCAAACTACAACCGTTGTTATGATCGTTGCTTTGTTGGGTGTGTTGATTGCTATCGCCGTTATCTTTTGGGTGCGCTCTGGTTTTGCCCGGATCATGGGTGGCGAACCTGAAGATATGAACGAAATCCTTATAAAGATTGCCGAAGGGGATCTTACGGTTGCCATTAATGCAGGAGCTCTGCCTGGCAGTATGTTGGCGGCGCTGGGTAAGACCAAGCAGGGGTTGGTCGAAATTGCTGGTGATATTTTTAAAGGGGTCGAGTCTTTGACCCTTTCGTCGACTGAGCTCTCCGCAATTTCCGAACGACTTGGTGATGCTGCCGGTAATGCCTCGGCTAAAAGTAATACAGTGGCGGCGGCGGCTGAAGAGATGAGTGTTAATATGGGTACGGTTGCCGACGCATCCGAGACCACGGCGGGCAATGTTAATATGGTCGCGGCGGCGGCCGAAGAGATGACCTCAACAGTCGGTGAAATTGCTCAGAGCACGGAAAAATCTCGTTCCATCAGTCTGGCTGCAGTCGAACGGGTGCGTCAGGCCTCGGAAAAGGTCGATGAGTTGGGTCGAGCCGCTCAGGAAGTCGGCAAAGTTACGGCGGTGATCAACGAAATCTCCGAGCAGACCAATCTTTTAGCTTTGAATGCAACAATTGAAGCGGCCCGGGCCGGTGAAGCCGGTAAAGGTTTTGCCGTAGTTGCCAATGAGATCAAGGAACTGGCCCGCCAGACTGCCGAAGCGACTCAGGATATTCGCCGGATTATCGAGGAGATGCAGGGTTCGACCGGGGCGACGGTTGAGGAGATTCGCGGAGTTACCACAGTTATTGAAGAGGTCAGTGAGTTGGTGACGACGGTGGCGGCGGCTATCGAAGAGCAGTCGGCGACGACTAGAGAAATTGCCGGAAGTGTGGCCCAGGCCTCTCAAGGGATTGCTGAAATCAACGAAAATATTGTCCAGAGTTCGACGGTAGCCGGGGAGATTTCAGCTGATATTGCCGAGGTTAGTGCTTTGGCCGGTGATCTCAGCGACAGCAGTACGCAGGTAAATCACAGTGCCGCCGATCTTGGTGGTGTCGGTGAACGCCTGAAAAATATAGTTATGCGTTTTAAGCTTGATAAAAAAGCTTCATCAGCCTTGTCATCATCAACTTCTTCAACAACTCAAGTCGCCGATCTGATGCCTTGGAGCAGCAGCCTGGAGAATGGAGTCAGCGAATTTGACAACCAACATCACCGACTTGTCGATCTGATCAATGAACTCTACAGGGCGATGAAAACCGGGCGTGGTAATGGTGTCGTAATTAAAGTGCTGGATGAACTAGTCGATTATACCGGCACCCATTTTGCGGCTGAAGAGAAGCTCATGGTCGAGCATCAATATCCCGATTATGATAGTCATATCATTATCCATCGGGAATTTGTTGCTAAAGTCGTCGATTTTCAGAATAAACTTAAGTCCGGCGAGGCGACCCTCTCTCTTGACCTTTTAGAGTTCCTTAAAGATTGGTTGATTGGTCATATCAAAGGTGTTGATCGCAAATATGGGCCATTTTTCAACGGT
>JAGGWR010000021.1 GCA_021163445.1 Candidatus Tharpella aukensis | reverse complement strand
ATCTATTATAATAAACGTCCGGCCTGGATCGAGATCATGCGTCAGGCGATCAGTTTTAACGCTTCGTTTTTCAACACCTACAGGATGCTCATGGAGTACTACATGAACATCTACACCTTTGATCCGGCAACCCGGGTCACCCTTGGTTCCCGGCAAAAACATCAATGATGGCGTCACAAACTAACAATAAATGGTTGACAACAAGTAAGTCGAAATAGTATACCAGCGGCGCTTTAAGCATCAGCCATTTTTACGCTCAGTAGGAGTCAAACAGACCATGCTCGACCTGAAGTTTATTCGCAACAATCTCGAGACCATTGCCGCCATGTTGACGGCGCGTTGCAACGATCTCGATTTAAGTGAGTTCAAGACGCTGGACAGCCAACGCCTGGCTCTCTTAGGCCAGGTCGAAACCCTGAAAAACCAGCGCAACACCTGTTCCGACTCAATTGCCAAAATGAAAAGGGCAAAAGAGGATGCGAGCACCGAGATTGCTGCCATGCGCGATGTCTCCAGACAGATAAAAGAGCTTGATGCCCAGGTTGCTGAAGTTGAGAATCAACTCTATGGAATCATTTACCTGATTCCCAATATCATGCATAGCAGCGTCCCGCAGGGCAATAGTGAGGAAGATAACAGCCTTGTTCGAGAATGGGGCACAAAACCGGAACTATCATTTCCTCCGATCCCGCACTGGGAGATCGGAGAAGAGCTGAAAATTCTCGACTTTGAGCGAGGGGCTAAAATCACCGGCGCGCGCTTCACCCTCTACCGGGATCTGGGAGCCAAACTGGAACGGGCCTTAATTAACTTTATGCTCGACCGACATACCGATGAGCATGGCTATACCGAAGTCCTGCCGCCATTCATCGTTAACCAGGTCTCAATGACCGGCACCGGACAACTGCCTAAATTTGCCGACGACCTCTTCAAACTTGAAGGCTTGGACTACTATCTGATTCCGACAGCCGAGGTTCCGGTCACCAATATCTTCCGCAACGAGATCCTTGAAGATAGTGAGTTGCCGAGCTACTTTGTTGCCTATACACCATGTTTTCGCAAAGAAGCCGGCTCCCACGGCCGCGACACCCGAGGCCTGATTCGCCAACACCAATTCAACAAAGTAGAATTGGTCAAGTTTGCCGATCCGGAAAACTCTTACAATGAACTGGAAAAACTGCTGACCAATGCCGAATCCATTCTCCAAGCACTTAACCTGCACTATCGAGTGGTTAATCTCTGCAGCGGAGATCTCGGCTTTTCAGCCAGCAAAACTTATGATATAGAGGTCTGGCTACCGGGCCAAGGGGTTTACCGCGAGATCTCATCTTGCAGTAACTTCGAAGATTTCCAGGCCCGCCGGGCCAATATCCGCTACCGCCCGAAAACCGGCGGTAAAACCCGTTTCGTCCACACCTTGAACGGCTCCGGCCTGGCGGTTGGTCGCACCGTGGTAGCCATTTTAGAAAATTACCAACAAGATGACGGCAGCGTCATCATCCCCGAGGTATTAAGACCTTACCTGGGGGGCAGAGATAAGATCAGCAAAGATAAATAAGCTATGGAGGGATGGCCGAGTGGCTTAAGGCGGCGGTCTTGAAAACCGTTGAGCGAAAGTTCCGTGGGTTCAAATCCTACTCCCTCCGCCATTTTCAGAAAAAGCCCGGCGAATAACCTTCGCCGGGCTTGACATTTTAACAACCTTCTGGTAAACGACTTTTCCTCCTTGAGATAATCAGGGAGAACGCTGTAAACCAGATACAAGTTTATAACAAGGAGAGATGGCCGAGCAAGGCTGAAGGCGCTCGCCTGCTAAGCGAGTATGTGGTTTATCCTGCATCGAGGGTTCGAATCCCTCTCTCTCCGCCACTTTTTAAGAACAGATACAAACATTGCGCCGCTAGCTCAGCTGGATAGAGTGCCTGACTACGGATCAGGAGGCCGGGAGTTCGAATCTTCCGCGGCGCGCCAATAAATACAAGGGGTTAACTGACAATTTCAGTTAACCCCTTTTTGGTTTTCGGCCTTGGGTAATAAGATTCCCCGCTTGAGAAAGTGGGTGATGTTGTCAGTTTGCACGATAAATGAGAAAGTTAAAGAATAGCTGGGAGCAGGCCGGCGGAAATCAGAGGGAAGTCGGGTTGGAGTATTTAGGGAAGCAAAAACAAATCTTCAGCACCCTCTTTGAAACCGCCAGCGGGAGTTCGATAAATGAGAGAGCAGTTCATCGGCAGGTAGCGGCATACTGACAAGATACCCTTGAGCAATATCACAACCCAAATCATCAAGCATACTTAAAATCTCGTCTGTCTCCACCCCCTCGGCAGTCACCTGCAAACCCAGTTGATGAGCTAGTTCAATAACAATTTTGACAATCACCGCATCATCTCTATTGTTGCACATCTCCAGAACAAATGATTTATCTATCTTCAGTTCATACACCGGCAGATTCTTCAAGTACGCCAGAGAAGAGTATCCGGTACCAAAATCATCAATCGATATGCGCACAGACATATTCTTAAGTCGATGCAAGGTATCCATGGCCCTTTCCCGGTCAACCATGATTGTGGTCTCGGTTATTTCAAGCATCACTTTCTCAGGCTCCACCCGATATGCCGCCAACAACCCGATCAGAGCATCAGGAAACCTGGGATCAAGTAACACTCTAGCTGAAATATTTATCGTAACCCCGACATCATAACCTTCTTGACTCCATACCGCCACCTGTTTTAAGGAAAGCTCCATTACCAGAGCAGTAAGGGGAATAATCAACCCGGTCTGCTCCGATACAGGGATAAACTCATCCGGCAACAGTAAGCCATATTCAGGATGTTGCCAGCGCACCAGAGCTTCAACTTCAACCACTTTACCGGTTTTAATATCAACCTTAGGCTGAAAAAAGACCATCAGTTCCTGCTGATCAATAGCCTGTCGCAATCCCGCCATCAGAGTTAATCGTTTAGGGCTGTACTGATCATATTTTTTGTCATAATAGATTAAACCGGCTTTTTCCTTCTTGGCTGCATACATGGCAACTTCAGCCCGCTGCATCAAGATAGCCGTATCATTTCCATGATCCGGAAAAAGCGTCACTCCGAAACTGGCATTAATATTCAGATTTAAACCACCCGCCTGAAATGATGGTAATAAAGCTCGCTGCAGTTTTTTGGCAACTATATTGACATCCTGCTCACCAACCACTTCATGAAGAATAATGGCAAATTCATCGCCGCCGAGCCTGGCAACACTGTCAAAGTTGCGTAAAGTAGCCTGCAATCGGTTCGCTACCTGTTTTAAAATTATATCACCATTAAAATGGCCCAAGGTATCATTTACCTCCTTGAAATTATCAAGATCAATAATCATAATCGCCAATTTGCTTTGTTTCCTTGATGCTGCACTCAAGGCGTGCTGTAGACGATCATGAAACAGTATACGATTGGGCAGATCGGTCAAAAAGTCATGGGTTGCATCGTGGGAAGCTTTTTCTTCAAGAACTGCTGTCTGAGCCCGCAACTCGGATGTCTGATCTAAAATTATGGTTTCCGCCTGGCAGACCATAATCGAACTGACATATTGCCCCCAAAAGGCAAAGATAAATGGCATCAGATCCAGCATCCAGAGAGCTAAATTATTTTTCTGAGCAGACATAATATTGTCGAGATGAATCCCCCCATTTTCCAAGAAAGCAACCATCAAAGTGGCAATAATAATACAGGAAAAGGCGATCAGAACTCCATAGACAGCATATTTACTAACCCGAGATTTAAGCAGAGAGGTTGTTAGATTCAAGGGCTGAGTTGCGGAAATTTTCATCATTTCTCCACGGGGGAAATAGTGCCTGACCACAAGTGCACAAAAACAGATATGTTCATGATAAGAAGTTAAAACAACCAGTGCCAACCTAATGCGGTAATTACTCCCGTAACCCAACAGTAAATACAAGGACCGCAAATATGTGCTCCTATCGGAACACTAAATCATCTAGCCGATAAGTATACTTAAAATATATTTTACAAACACCTTTAAAGCACACTCTTCCCGCAAACACAATACCCATTCTAATATCATGGCAATAAAAATAGCTACTTTCACCTATGTTTCTGAAAATTAAGGAGTGGGGGGAGGGTCAGACCCCTTATAGTGGACCCAAGTCGAAAATGAATGCAAACCATTGTATATGAATTTATGCCCTGAGCGAAATAGAGTCTACCTGTGTTATTTTACGACGGGACAGGGAGTATTTTTTTTACATACTCCCCCAATAATATCGGATAAAGCTTTAATTTAACAAGGTTACGGGAGCCGACAGCTCCCGGCGACCCGGCTTTCCGGGTATAATGTATAATATATTTATACTTTCAGGTGAAACAGAGTTCAACACCCGCCCCCCCGATCAGCACACAAAAACATACAAATTCAAGATGTTACGCAACCAGGTGGGAGTCACAACCGCATTGGCACGATCCATGCTTATATAGATTGTATGGAGCAAGAGACATTGAAGTCTTTTAGAGATGTGCGGAGGCGAGAAAAATGAAGAACACATTACGTATCATCGCGCTGATGACTATCATGTATGCAAATTCGGCTTTTGCCGCGAGCGGCGCCGAGGGTAGCGGGTTCGGCCTCGCTGGATGGATGTTTATAGGGTTTTTAGCTCTTATCGTTACCTTACAGTTTGTTCCCGCGCTAATTATGATGGGCTCCATGATGGCGGGTATTTTTGGGAAGGCAAGAAATCACTAGGAAGTTAAAAACAACTGAAAAAACCAATATACGCCTGATGGGATAAAGTACCAAAATATTAACCTAAAAGGGCAAAAAAAGAAAAGGAGAATTTATCATGAAAACGGCTATCTCAACAATCTATTTGGTTCTGGCAGTTATCAGCCCGGCATTTGCCGCAGAAACGGTAGTATACAAAAGTGGAATTCTCGTCAGCGTCTTTGTCGGTGTATGTGCGCTTGTTGTTGTCGCCCAACTGGTTCCAGCTCTTATGTTACTAGTGGGATTCATTAAGGGATTAGCTGCCTCAAAGACCCCTTCAACCGAATCCACGCACTGAGGAAATTTACATAAAAGGCTCGCCCCTCAAGGGGATTTCCCTCGGGAAGTAAAAATCAAAAGTATCTCAAAAAAATGTCATTCCGGCTAAAACCGGGATGACATTTTTTTTTATGGTTGGAGGATGGAGGGTCAAATCTTTATCCTTGACAGAAAGATTGCAACTACCTATCTCAACCTTTCAGCCAAACATTGCCGACAATTATATTGAAAACCTATAAAACCAGCTTGGTACAATTCTAGAAAGCCGGGCTCTTTGAGCAAATTTTTCTGCTTTTCAGGAGATGAATTGATAAAAGACGGCATAGGGACGGCATAGGGACGGCATAGGGGACGTTGTTGACTAACTGGACTCATCCACTTCCCACCGTGTCGTACAAGAAGTTAGTTGAGTTAATCAACAACGTCCCCTAATTCCAGATCAAAGCGTATCCGAGAGTTAGAAAAAGAGCTCAAACGGAAAGATAAAGCTCTTGCTGAAACGGCTGCACTACTGGTGTTAAAAAAAAGTCCAGGAAATCTGGGGGGACGAGGACGACAATATAGTTACAAGGAACGGAAAAAGATCATCGAACTGATTGATGTCGCTGTCGCCAGTGGAACCCGGCTAAAAGCTGCCGCAGAAATTATAGGACTCAGTAGCCGAACCATTATTCGGTGGCGCAAGGACAACGGGGGTCATGATCAGCGTAAAGGCCCACTTTCAGAACCACCAAACAAACTCGATAGCCAGGAGAGGCAAGCAATTATCAGTGTCGCTAATTGTCCTGAATATCGTGATATGTCACCGAATCAGATTGTGCCTAAGCTAGCAGATAACGGCATTTATCTTGCCTCAGAGTCAACTTTTTATAGAATTTTAAAAGAGCAAAAGATGGTTAATCATCGTTTAGACTCAAAATCCTCAACTAAACGCTACCGCCCTGAAGAGTAGGTGGCTTCTGGTCCTTGTCAGGTCTGGAGTTGGGATATTACGTATTTACGATCCCCGGTAAAAGGCTCATTTTACTACTTGTACATGTTTATCGATATTTGGAGCCGCAAAATCATGGCTGCTCAAGTCTTTGATGAAGAATCTATGGAACTTAGTGCAGAACTTTTTACCAGAACCTGTTTTGTCCATGGAGTGCGACCAGAGGGATTAATTCTTCATTCAGATAACGGAGACCCCATGAAAGGCTCAACTATGCTGGCCACTCTGCAGCAACTTGGGGTCGTGCCGTCATTTTCTCGGCCAAAAGTCAGTGATGACAACCCTTATTCTGAGTCTCTGTTCCGTATACTATGAAGTACCGCCCAGACTATCCAGCTAAAGCATTTCAATCGCTGGAACAGGCTCAAAGTTGGGCAGATGACTTTGTTTGCTGGTACAATACCGTACACCTGCACAGCTCAATCAGTTTTACAGCTCCTGACGATCGTCACTATGGACGAGATGAAAATATCCTCTGTAAAAGGCAGGACGTTTACGAAAAAGCTCGTCAGCAAAACCCACAACGCTGGTCACGGTGTACTAGAAACTGGAACCAGGTTGAAATTGTCCGGCTTAATCCTGAAAGCGAAAATTCAGCCGGACAAAAACAGCAATTTAAAGAAGCAGTATAATTTAAGTTTAGGTGACAACTACCTTGACATCCGCCGCACGTTGGCCGCAGGCGTTATTGATAAATATTTTGGCGACTGTAACTTTGTCTCCTGAAATTACATGGGTGTATGGAGAAAACTGCTGGAAGAGTTTACTCTTTCCGGTTCCCCTGTCTTTAAAAGTGAACTGGTTCTAGCCTTTACATAGGTTCGCACCGGTCTATTATAAAAAGACTAAGGTTCCTATTTGATGGTGATTCCATCCACGGAAATTGAACCGTTTTTAATTGTAAAAGGACCTTGCACAACAGATTTATTGCCTGTCTTATAACTGAAATCGCATCTCCAGCCTCCCTCTAGAAACATAGTAATATTCGACGAGTCTATTGTAACCGGCCCTGAAATTACGCCCTCACTGATAAGAATTTTATCTTGGTCTACAGCGGCATCACATGCTAGTTGTAAGTTAGAATAAAGGATCTCACCAATTGCCACGGGGTCACCAGTTTGAGTCGTTGTAAATGTTTGATCATTGCCTTCTGTTTTTGTTGCAAATAAATTCCGAGCTACACAGCGGAAATGATACTTGGTGTTTGCCGTAAGTCCTGAAAGT
>JAGGWR010000157.1 GCA_021163445.1 Candidatus Tharpella aukensis | reverse complement strand
ATGGTGAAGATTTAGTGATTGTTCAGGCCAGCCATGTTGGCTATGATCCGCACTCCGGCGCTTATGGTAAATGGATCCGCCCCAAGATGGAAGGCTCTTGTGTCTCCAACTCATGTGGCAAGATTACCCATGTTATCACACCATATCTGGAGCAATATCGTTTTGCTCAGGAGCGCATTTTTTTGCATCGTGATGAATTTGGTAAACACCTGATTACCGTAAAAAACTCCTTTGTTGATTTTGCTTCACATCCGGTAAAAAATGGTTTGGTTCTGCTTTTGGAAAACATCGTCGAGGTCGATACTACCGGTCGCATCACGCCGGTGGCAGCGCTCTCCACAAGTCAGACCTATGAGGTGTCGGAAGAGTTTCGCAAACGTATCGATGCGACCGGTTATGCCTGGAAAGGTGGTGAAGGTGTGAGTATAGGTGAATATCTTTACGATGATATTTTTTATTTTCGGGAAGATTTTCACGAGGTCGACGAATCTCTTCTCCTTGAGAGCTCTCTTATTGAGTTTATGCCGACCATTGTGACCGCACGTAATCCGTCTCTGCGGGCCGCTAAAATTACGATTCAGTTGGAGTTCGCCCGAACGGTTGAGTCTATTCGTCGGGGAAGTGAATATGCCGGTAAAAATCTTCTCTATGTGTCGGGTCTTAATATTGATATTTCCGAATACGAAGGTTTTCCGGCGACGACCTATTTTGTGCCTTGGGCCGCCCATATTCAGCTTAAAGATGGTACACCTGAGGAGTATGTTCATCCGGTTGAACAGGAGCATCTGTTTGATCTGATAATGGAGCAGTCCATTGAAAACCCGGAACAGACAGATCTTAAAGAACAGATCGGTCGAATGTTGGAGGCACCTCGATTTGATATCCGCTCACCAAAATAGTGATGGCGTCGTAAAAAGTTCCGATATCCTGCGATGATGTGGTTTTCCAGACACTCGACATACTACTTGTATGGTCTCGCGCCTGGAAAACCACATCATCTTGTCTATCGAAATTTTTACTTAGCCATCCCGTGACTTTTTACTAATGCATCAAATAGTGCCGGATCGAAATAATGAAATACAGCGGAGGATACGTTTATTCGGTGTTTCTGGGTAGTTTCAATCAAAAATTATTTTATTGCGTATTTAAATATTTAGGAGTAGAGATCGACTCGATTTGAGAATAAATTATTATTCTCGGATAGCCTTCTGATAAGGGAAATCGAGAGGAGAAAATACTCTAATGGACACCTTGTTTGTGGCTCTGGCGCTGATTCTTGCCGGAGGGGTTGCCGGGCTATGTTTAGCCCGGCAATTTACGTTTATGAAGCTGGTTACTATTGCTACCACTTCAGTTGGATGCGGGATTGGTCTGGTTTTTACATTGCCCCGGCTTCTCTCCGGGGTGGCGGTGCCTGCCGTAAGTTATCGCTGGCTGCATATTTTCACGCTCTCCTTCAACGTTGACAGTATCGCGCTTTTTTTCCTGTTGCCAATCTTTTTGATTTCACCCTTGGCTTTGCTTTATAGCTTTAACTATCTGGAAAACCGAGAGAAAAAGATCCGGGTCGGGGTCAACTATTTTTTCTTTGCTGTTCTGGTTGCTTCTATGGCACTGGTGGTTATGGCTACTAATATGATCACCTTTATTCTGGCTTGGGAGGTGATGTCACTCTCCTCCTTTTTCCTGGTGATCTACGACTATCAAGTGAAGGCTAATCGGCAGGCCGGCTATCTTTATTTTATTTTTGCTCAAGGCGGGGCTATGTTTATTTTTGCCGCCTTTGCTTTGGTTTACAGCCATAGCGCAAGTTTTGATTTTGCCGGTTTTGCCGCTATTGACGATTTTACCAAATTGATTGCCTTCTTATTGATTCTGATTGGTTGTGGTTCCAAAGCTGGTATTTTACCGCTTCACATTTGGTTGCCTTATGCTCACCCTGCTGCTCCCAGTCATGTTTCAGCCGTTATGTCTGGTGTGATGATCAAAATAGGTATTTATGGTATCGTCCGTTTTTATCTTTTGCTTGCTCCGACCGCAGTTATTTTCGGTCAGATCACTATTGCTCTAGGTATCTTGTCAGGTATCCTGGGTGTGGTTTACGCCCTTGGTCAGCATGATATAAAGCGACTTCTGGCCTATCACAGTGTTGAAAATATTGGTATCATTTTACTCGGTCTTGGGGTTGGAATGTTAGGTGCTGCCTCAGGCAATAAAACTATGGCGGCTTTTGGTTTTGCTGGTGGCTTGCTGCATGTGCTTAATCACTCTCTTTTCAAATCATTGCTTTTTATGGGCGCTGGGGCAGTTATTCAGCAAACCGGTACAGCAATGATTGATCGACTCGGTGGTTTGCTGAAAAAAATGCCGTTGACCGGTAAATGTTTTTTAGTCGGCTCGATATCCATTTCCGGCTTGCCGCCGTTTAACGGTTTTATCAGTGAATTCCTGATCTATTATGGGGCTTTTTATGGTCTTTCTCTGTCGGGGGTATCTTTTATTTTTTCGGCTTTGGTTATTATCTCTCTAGCAATTATCGGGGGCTTAGCCGCTACTTGTTTTTCCAAAGTGGTTGGAATTGTTTTTCTTGGCGAACCCCGGGACGTTTCCGTGCCCTCAGCCTCCGAAGCCGGAAGTTCTATGGTGTTGGCTCAAGTTGTTCTGGCTGTGACCTGTTTTGTTATCGGTGTCTGGCCTGACTACTTGGTTCGAGCGGCTTTCCATGCCAGCCGGGCGATTCCTGTGATAGCCGATTTTGAAGTTACCCGGGTTATGCCGATAATGGTTAACGTCTCCCGGACGGCAGCTTTGTTTTTGTTTTTATTGGTCGTGGTCACCGTCGTCAGAAAGCTTTTTTATGTTGCCAAAGATAGTTCCCAGGCCGGAACTTGGGGTTGTGGATTTACCCAACCCACAGTTCGGATGCAGTATACCGGAACCTCTTATGCCGATAGCGTGCTTGACTTTTTTCGGCCTTTTGTCAAGATCCAAAAAAAGTATGCCGGAATCAACAATATTTTTCCAGAGGGTGTCTCCTATGATACTCATACAGAGGATATTTTTGCAAGTGGACTAAACCGTTTTATAGCCCGTCCGATTACCTCTTTATTGGAGCGTTTGCACTGGATCCAGCATGGCAATATCCATCTTTATATTGGTTACATCGTTTTGACTATTATGGTGTTGTTATGTTTTCTCTAAACGAACTGCCTAATTTATAATCAGGATGTGAACGTGGAATCTATTTTATCATTTTGCTTTGCAGTTTTACTGGCTCCCCTTTTTCCGGTGGTGATTCAGAAAGTTAAGGCTGGGTTTGCCGGGAAGCAGGGGCCGCCTTGGTTGATTAATTATTATACTGTGGCCAAGCTTTTACGAAAGGGGTCGGTTTATTCAACCAGCACCAGTTTTGTTTTTAAGTTGGGGCCAGTGGTGAGCTTTGCTGCCAGTTTGCTGCTTCTGCTGTTTTTCCCTTGGGTTGGTATTGCCCCTATTTGTTCCTTTCATGGTGATGTTATCATGCTCTTTTATCTTATGGGTATGGGCCGTTTTTTTACAATTTTGGCGGCCTTGGATACAGCTTCACCTTTTGAGGGCATGGGGGCGGCTCGGGAGGCTTTTTTCTCTGTTCTGGCCGAAGCCTCGATCTTTTGTGTACTCATTCTTTTTTTTCGTTTGACCGGTAGTTTAAGTTTTGCGGAGTTCTTTGTCGGTACCTCTGTTCTCAACCTGATGGACGCTCATGGGGCCTTGCTGCTGTTGGTTGTGGTGGCGCTTTATATCGTCATGCTTACCGAAAACTCCCGGGTGCCGGTCGATGATCCGGCCACCCACCTCGAACTTACCATGATTCATGAGGTCATGATTCTTGATAATAGTGGGCCGGATCTGGCTTTAATCGAAATCGGTTCCTGGTTCAAACTGCTTTTCTATTCAGCTTTTATCACCAGTCTCATTAACCCGTTTCAGGCGGATAATGTTCTAGTCAATGGGCTGTTTTTTTATGCCGTGGTTACTTTCATCTATATCACCATCGGTGTTGTTGAGTCGATTACCGCTAGATATAGGATGGATGTGGTACCGAAATTTATCCTGACATCTTCTATTCTTGTCTTCTTAGGCACCATTTTAACTCTGGGGTTTATCTGATGATACAGTTATCTGATGCTCTTTTCTCTTTGACGTTGTTGTCGGTTCTGTTTTCACTGGGCTCAAATCGGATTATGGGTTTGGTCAAGATTATGGCATTTCAGGGGGTTGTCGTTTCGCTGATCCCTTTTTTTCTCGAACACCATGAAGTTTTTAATTCTGGCGCCCTGATTTTTCTGGCGGTAATGCTTTTGATCAAGGGTTTGCTAATTCCCGGTTTAATGTATGTGGCGGTTAAGAAGGTCAAGATCCAACGAGAGATTGAACCGATTGTCGGTTATCATGCTTCGCTCTTTGCCGGATTAATTTTTATTCTTGCTTCTGCTTTTATCGCCGATAAATTGTATCTTTCTCTGCCTGGCGATAAAGTTCTCCTGATGATTACTGCCATTACCACCCTCTCGGCCGGTCTGTTTCTGATCATGAGCCGGCATAAGGCGATTACTCAGGTCATTGGTTATCTTATGATGGAGAATGGTATTTACTTGGTTGGTACGGCCCTGGCCCATGAGACCCATGCCCAGTTTGTGGTTGAATTTGGCGTTTTACTCGATTTGTTGGTCGGAGTGATGGTTATGGGCATCATAATCTATAATATTAATAGTTCCTATGATGATGTCGACACTACTTTGCTGGGACAGTTAAGGGATTGATTTTACCATATTTTGAAGGTTAACGAATGTTAGAACTGACTATACTTTTACCTCTTTTTGCCGGGATTATCTCCATGTTCTTGCCGGTCAAACCGGGACGTATTATTTTGGTGGTAACCGCCGCGTTGCATTTGCAGCTGATCTCCTTGGCTTGGTTTGGCAAGGTTCCCCCGATTCTGCCCGACTACTTTTCAGTGACCCCTGAAGGGATGTTGGTATTGTTGGTCACCTCATTTATCTTTTTCTTTATTTCCCTCTATGCGGTCTCTTATATGAGGGTGACCAAGCTTTCCAGTGAACCGCTCTATATCGGTTGTACCCTGCTGTTTTTGGCCTCCATGACGATGGTGGCTCTGGCCGATCATCTGGTGGTATTATGGATCGCTATTGAGGCTACCACTTTGATGAGTGCGCCGCTCATTTTTCTGCATCATTCCAAGTCGGCTCTGGAGGCAACCTGGAAATATGTTATGATCTGTTCGGTTGGT
Source organism: Candidatus Tharpella aukensis (assembly GCA_021163445.1). Taxonomy (GTDB): domain Bacteria; phylum Desulfobacterota; class Anaeroferrophillalia; order Anaeroferrophillales; family Tharpellaceae; genus Tharpella; species Tharpella aukensis. The sequence continues at coordinate 2,469 of JAGGWR010000157.1, read as the reverse complement.
ATTGCTTTGGCTCTGCTTGGCTGTTTTTTTGTCGTTCTTTCTATGGATGTCGGTAACCTCCATGTTCCGATTACGTTCAGTTCTTTAGGCCTTGTGGCAACCCAGCTTGAACCTGTATGGCTTAAGGCCGGTTTTATATTTTTGGTTATTGGTTACGGTACCAAGATGGGGTTGGCCCCGATGCATACCTGGTTGCCGGATGCTCATAGTGAAGCCCCGAGCCCGGCTTCGGCCCTGCTTTCCGGGGCTTTACTCAATTGTGCTTTTCTGGGGGTTTATCGTAGCCATAAACTTCTCTTTCAGGCTGGTATCGGTGATTTTTCAAGTGGAATTCTCATCGGTTTTGGTCTCTTGTCGATGCTTATTGCCGCCATCTTTATTTTTAATCAGACCGGTTATAAGCGCATGTTAGCCTATTCCAGCATTGAGAATATGGGGATTATTGCTTTTGGTATCGGCATTGGTGGCTTGGCCACTTATGGGGCGATGCTGCATCTCATTCATCACTCCTTGATCAAATCATCTCTTTTTCTCTCCTCTGGAAATATTTTGCTGGGTTACGGCAGTAAGCTCATCAATAAAACAGGTAATATGGTTAATCTTTTACCCAAGACTTTTATCGCCTTTTTTGCCGGTTGTGTCGGGATCTCCGGTTTCCCCCCTTTTGGCATCTTTGTCAGTGAATTGTTGATTATTATGGGCGCTTTTCAGCAAGGTCGCAATATCTGCGTCAGCATCTTTATCTTTGCCCTGATCCTCATCTTTGCCGGGGCCTCCCGGCTGGTTCTGAAGATGAGTTTTTCACCCGGTTCTGAAGCGGAAATTCTGGTTGAGGAAAATCTGGCCCGAACATTGCCGTCATTTGCTCTCTTGCTCGCCTCAATAGCCCTTTGTGTCTGGTTGCCGGAGACTGTTTATCAAGCTATACTTTCGGCAATTGTGACAATCGGAGGTGGAGTCAATGGCTAAGTTGCTTGAGATCAAAAACAATGAACGGGTGCTACGGGTTGAGATCCCGCACCTGGATTTTGCCGATTTTCGCCAGGAATTACTCGATTTTACCAGTGATGGCGGACAGATTGTCCAGTTCTTCGCCTACGAAGACGGTGGTTGCTTGAAGCTGTTGGCTGTCTTGCGCAACCATAAGCTCTATGTCGCCGGTTGTGACGCTCCCGACACCTTTGCTTCGTTGACGGCTGAATCTGAAAAATTCCACATGTTTGAACGCGAAATCGGTGAACAATACGGCCTTAAGCCGGTTGGTCATCCCTGGTTAAAGATGGTGCGTTATCATGCTAATTATACTGGTAAGCAGGATATCTTCGGCAATGATTATAGTCAGGCTATTCCCGGGAACTATCCTTTTTTCACGGTTGAGGGTGAAGCTGTGCATGAGGTCGCCGTCGGCCCGGTGCATGCCGGCATTATCGAGCCCGGACATTTTCGTTTCCAATGTTGTGGGGAACGGGTTTTTCATCTTGAGATTCAACTTGGTTACCAGCATCGCGGGGTCGAAAAACTTCTCCAGAGCGTGCCTTTTAAACGTTTGCCGATTATTGCTGAAACCATTGCTGGAGATACCACCATTGGTCACAGCCTTTGCCAAGCCCAGGCTCTGGAATCTTTAGCTGGTCTTAAGGTCGATGAGGGTGCCAGTGTCGTTCGTTCTATAGCTTTGGAGCTTGAACGTATAGCCAACCATATTGGTGATCTTGGGGCTTTGTGTCTGGATGTGGCCTTTAGCCCGCCTGCGGCCTATTTTGGCCGAATTCGAGGCGATTATCTCAATCTTAGTCAGATTTTGGGTGGCAATCGTTTTGGTCGGGGGCTGGTGCGTCCCGGTGGGGTGACTCAGAGCATGGGTGATGAACAAAAGAGGCTTATTGTTGACAAATTAGCTGAACTCACACCTCAAGTGGAGCATGTAAATGACCTGATTTTTTCCGCTCCTAGTGTTCTGGCTCGTTTTGAGAATACCGGCACGGTTAGTTGTGTCGACGCTGTTAAACTCGGGCTGGTTGGCTATGCCGGGCGGGCCTGTGGGCTTGCTTATGATGCCAGAGTCTCTTTTCCCACCGAAGCCTATGCCGGATTGCCAGCTAATATTAATCATAAGACCGACGGAGATGTCTGTTCCCGGGCGATGGTTCGACGAGAGGAGATTGTGCACTCCACAACCCTGCTTAATACCCTTTTGCAAAAGAGGGAAGTGGCTGCAGCTTATAGTCCTGTGATGCCTTCGTTGGCTCCTGATTCTTTTGTTGTCTCTCTTAATGAGGGCTGGCGCGGTGAGGTTTCTCACTGCATTCTTACTGATGATGAGGGTCAGATCCTGCGTTATAAGATCAAAGATCCATCCTTTCATAACTGGATCGGGCTGGCCCTGGCTCTGCGGGACGAGGGGATCTCTGATTTTCCTATATGTAATAAGAGCTTTAACCTCTCCTATTGCGGCTTCGACATCTAATT
>JAGGWR010000234.1 GCA_021163445.1 Candidatus Tharpella aukensis | reverse complement strand
CTGAAAGACGTTTTTTTAGCCACTTGCGAAAAAAAGAGGACGGTGGAGTTATTTTTTCTTGACAAGTGTCAATCATATCAGACTTTTATCGATTTCTGAATTCAACCAAAGCCCGTGCCCCTGGGGCAAGCCTTGAAAGATTGATCTCTTGCTCATGATAAATAATGGTATGTCCGACACTTGGAGAGCCGATACGCAGAATGAAACTGCCCAAAGGCTGCTCGATATTGTCTATCGTAATCCATTCCGAATTCTGGCTTAAATTCCCGTGTCCCGGCCAGTGCCCGAGACCGGCGCCGAACATTGTAAACCAGGTTTTTTCCAGTACCAGGCCCTTTTTCCGGTCAAGACGAAACTCTTCAAAAATCGGGGTTTTATCAACTGAATGAATATAGCGAATCGTGAAGTGATCGCCGTTTTTAACGTTAAGAGACGCAATCACTTTGCTTGTTGAAAAGTGGCTGACGACAAGCTGTGGGCCGGGATTTGAGCCCGCTCCGAGACTTGGGTTTGCATGCAGCCAGATTACAGATAATAAAAGTAATCCCGGTAACCATAATCGATATGGATACCGGGATTTATAATTTTTCATCTATTTTGCAATCAGGCGCTCGGGAACTTCGATACCTTTCTCTTTAAGATATTTGATCGCGCCGGGATGGAGAGGGATGGCCGAATATTTAACCGCATTTTCAGGGGTCGTGTATTTGGCAAAATGGTGGATCTTCATCAGGAAATCCTGGTTTTCGAAGACCGCTTTGGTGAGTTCGTAGACGAGGTCATCATCAAGGTCGGCGTTGCAGATAAAGGTGTTCCAGACTGACGCCGTGTAGACATCTTGATCTTGGCCGTTATAGGTTCCGGCGGGCAGGGTGTAACCGGCGTAGAAAGGATATTTGCTGGTTACTTTATCAATCTCAGCCTGACTGAACGGGACAACCTTGATTTTGTGGGTGGTGGCCAGATCCATGATTGAGGAGGTCGGCGGAGCAACACACCAAATTCCGGCTTTAATTGAATTATCCTTCAAAGCGTTGGCGTTTTCGTTAAAGGAGAGGCGGAAAACGTTGAAAGAGTCGTAAGGCAGGTCGAGAGCGCCTTCAAGGATCAGGTTGGTCATGAACTCGGTGCCGCTGCCCGGAGCCCCGACGGAAACTTTTTTCCCTTTGAGATCGGCAATGCTGTTGATACCCGAATCCTGACGGGCAACGATATGGTAGACGTTGGGATACATGACAAACATACCCCTGATCTTTTGTGGATTATCTTTAAATTTGCCGGTTCCGGTATAGGCCTGGAAGGCGACATCACTCATGATCTCGCCAAAGAGGGTCTCTCCTTTGTGGCAGAGTTTGGTGTTTTCCACGGAAGCCCCGGTAACCTCGGCTACCGCTTTGACCCCTTTTACATTTTTTGTCCAGATCTCGGCCACGCCGCCGCCGTAAGGATAGTAGACCCCGCCGGTACCGCCGGTACCGATTGAGATAAAACGGGTGCGGGCATTTGCCGATTCCGTCTGAAAAGTGAAAAGAAAGCCCAAAGCCGCGACCAGGGTTAGAATGAAAGTTAATTTTTTCGTCATGATACTATTCTCCATCATTTTAAAGCATTTTAAAACATTATTCCCGTCATCCCGGTGGAAGCCGGATTCCAGTGATTTAAGCAAGTTTAAGAAGTCAATCAGGTCTGTTGTGACAGGTGTTTATTTTTTTTAACTTTATCTATTATAGTTGGTTGCTGTTCTCTCTTGCAGGTTACTCGCCTAAAGTTTTCAGAATAACCAACATCTTTTCAGATGTTTTTTCTGCTTTAAAGAAAGGTACTTTAACAGTGACAGTTTCACCCGGTTTTACGACCGGTGGTTTCCCTTTGCGCGGCACTAAATGGCCGGCGGCCTTATCTTGGTCAAGCAGGAAAATATTAAGGCGGTAGCGATGGGCTTTGGCACTGGTGTTTTTGACGGCGACCGTATAGACGAGGGCCGGTTTTTTCTTGAAAGAGCCAAGCTCACAGGCAAAAGAGGTGATTTCGGCGTCGTCACAGATCTGCCATTCCACGGCTCCTGCGCATTTTACTTCTGCTGGTTTATTACTGCTTGCGCAACTCCAGAGCAGGGTGCTGGCTAGCGTAATCATAACGCCGTAAAGAAAAACTCTTCGAATCGATGTTTTCATGGTGCCTCCTTAGTTAGTTTTGTCAGTGGGTTAAATTATTTTAGTAACAGTAACATATTGATATCTGCATCTCTATATTGGCGTAATATGAAAACAATGTTTTGTCAAGGTTAAATTGAAGTTAAAACGCTTTCCATAAGCTGAATTTTGTGTTATCTCTTTGCTGTGTAAAGACACTAAAATAATCTTTTCTCTCTCTTTTTTTTACCCCTTACAACCTGCCTTTTGGTTTGGGGTTTGTTCGGATCAGGAGTGTTTGATGGATTTTACCGGCAAAACGTTATTGATAATTGATGACGAACCGGCTTTGCGGCGGGGGTTTCGGGCCTATTTTGAGGACAGCGGCTTTACGGTTTTAGAGGCTGACAACGGTTATCTTGGGGTTGAAGTTTTTCGTTTTGAAGGGCCTGATGTGGTGTTTTGCGACCTTCGGATGCCGGGGATGGATGGCTTTGCCGTGATTAAAATTATCGCTGCGGAAGCGCCGAATACGCCGTTGATTGTGGTTTCCGGTGCCGGTCTTTTAGAGGATGCCACCGAGGCTTTGCGGATGGGGGCCTGGGATTATGTGACTAAACCGATTGCCAATATGGTCGAGGTCGAACATATTGTCAATAGGTCTCTGGAAAAAGTGGCATTGCTGGCTGAAAATCGTCACTATCAGGAACGTTTGCAGAGTCTTCTTCAGGAGCGGACTCAGGAACTCAATAAAAGCCGGAATTTGATTGAGTCAATCTTTATCGGTATGCCTGGTTTAATGTTTGTTTATGAACTGACCCCGGATGATAACTTTAAATTGGTGCGCTGGAATCAAGCGTTCGAAATGGTGTTGGGGTATAGTGGCGAGGAACTTGAGGGCTCGTCAATTTTTTTGCTGGCGCATGCAAAACACCATGAATCAATAAAACAGCGGGTGGGATTACTTTTTAAAGGAGAACCCGACCGTCGACCCACCGAGTACATGGTTAAATGTAAATCTGGGGATGAGATTCCCTTTTTGATTACATCTTATGCGGCAAAGTTCAAGGATAAATTGTATATTGTTGGTTTCGGCCTTGATATTACCGAGAAGAAAAAAACCGAAAAAGAGCTTTTACGTTTGGCGGCGGCGATTGAGCAGGCGGCAGAGGAGATTGTTATTACCGATTCCGAAGGGATTATCGAGTATGTTAATCCCGCGTTTGAAAAGGTTTCCGGCTATAGTAATGCGGAGGTTCTTGGAGGTTCTCCTAGTGTGCTGAAGAGTGGCGTTCATAACAATAGTTTTTATCGTAACCTCTGGGCTGAGATTTCCGACGGCAAGACTTGGCGCGGTCGATTTATTAATCGGAGAAAAGATGGTTCTCGGTACACGGATGAGACAACTATCTCTCCGGTTTATGATCGGGCTGGAAAGCAGATAGGATATGTTTCCGTAAAAAAAGATATCACCAAACAGCTTAAGCTGGAAGAGCATCTGCGCCAGGCTCAGAAGAAGGAGTCACTTGCCACCTTGGCCGGAGGCATTGCCCATGATTTCAATAATATCCTGGCGGCGATTATTTCTAATAATGAACTTGCCATGATGAAGCTCGGTGATAACTCGCAAATCATGAAAAATCTTAAGCGGATTGATACTGCAAGTTTCAGGGCCAGTGATCTGGTGCAACAGATTCTAACCTTTGGTCGTCCGACCAGAGAAGGTATGATTTCTATGCAACCGGCCCCTGTGGTCAAAGAAGCGCTTAAACTTTTACGGGCCTCGATTCCGACCACGATTGATATTGTGTCGGAGATTTCGGCTCTAGG
>JAGGWR010000082.1 GCA_021163445.1 Candidatus Tharpella aukensis | reverse complement strand
CTTTGTCGGAATTATGGCAATCCTTACAATAGATACGACTAGTTGAATTATATTCAGGCCTGAGGCTGGGCACACTGGGGTTTTTACCGATTGCCATCACCGGATGATACGAGGGGTTGATGGGGTCAAAACGAAGACGTTCGTTAACCTCTTCAATCTGGCGGCTGATGACTACGGTGCTGGAAAAAGAGTTATCAGCATGGCAGCGAAAACAGACTTCATATTCGTAGCTGACTTCATTAACCACAACCCCTGAGCGATTGACCCCTTTAAGGCCGGCCAGAGCCCCGCTGACATTAGGAGCCAAGGCCGACCAGCCATTGGCGCGGTGGGGGTCATGGCAATCGACACATTCGACATGCCGGGTGGCAGTCAAGGGATTTTCCCGGGGTTCATGAACCCCGGTGGTTGATGCCACCGGATGGGTATAAAATTTTTCGAATTCAGCCTTGATATTGCTGGCGCTGACACTACCGTCGTGACAGGAAAAACAGTTATCTTCTTCAGCAACAAAATTCAGTAGACGCTCGTTAACCGCTGAATTATGGGAGTTATGACAATTGTTGCAACCGTCTAAAGCCACGGCCGCAGCCAGAGCATGGCTGCAGGAATCCCAGCCGCGCTGCTGGTGACAGGCCCGGCAGAGCCCAGCATGACTATTGTCAATGACGAGAAAATCTCCGTAAGGACTTTTGTGAGGGTCATGACAGGCAGTACATTGCATCAGATATCCGTCCTCAAGCTGGATCGCCAACGGCAGGGCACCGGGATCTCGTAACTCACCATTCTGGGCGGCCAGAGCTGAGGTATAAGGAAAAGAGACCGGGTGATCGTCGGCCAGATCGGAGCCCAGGTTAGTGCTGCTGGTAGCCGGAATAGTTGTCGCCCCGCCAACCATGGGCACCGGGTCGGGCCGACTTAAAATCATACCAATCGCGATTGTCCCATCATGGCAGCTGAGGCAGAGACGGGTGGCACCGGTCGGCTGTCCGGGTTGTGCATTAAGGGTTGAGGAGGCGTAGAGATTATAGGAAACCGCCCCGACTTCCCGATTCCATAAAGGAGCCACAGGACTGGAATAATGGGGTACGTGGCAGAAGATGCAGACCTGTTCCTCAGCCGCAGCAATCAATGAACCCGGGCCGTGAACCGAAAAGTTATGTTTGGTATTGATAATACTGGCGGCTTGCATGGACGAGTAGAAACCGATCAGCAAAATCAGAACCAGGAAAATAATGGAAAAACGTTTCATCAGATACCCTTCTTTAAATAGCGAAAGATCTGGATGCGCTGATTATAACTGTCGGCGACGTAGATATTATCCTGGCGGTCGATAAAGATGCCGGTCGGCATCCAGAATTGACCGGGCCCGGAGCCGCTGTCACCAAATGTCAGCAACAGGCGGCCACCCCGATCAAAAACCTGGATCGCATCAAAAAGAGCATCACAGACATAGATATTACAGTCGCTGTCTAAAGCCACGCCTTTGGGTTTGGCAAAAGTACCGGAAGTATCGCCGGGACGACCAACTTCAAGCTCAAAACTGCCATCGGCGGCAAAAATCTGGATACGTCCGTTAAGAGCATCTGTAACCACCACCATACCGCAATCACTAACTGCTACAGCTGTAGGAAAATTGAACTGTCCGGGACCGACCCCGCGCTCGCCGAAACGAAAACGCTCACGCCCGTCGAGCTCAAGAACGACAATCTGGTGGGCCAGGGTATCGGCAACATAAAGCAGCTTTTCCTCCCGAAGATAGGCAATCCCTGTCGGCCGCTGCAAAGAAACTGTTTGAAATTCAAGCAAATGATCATCTTCAAGACTATAGCGAAAAAGACCGCCTTTTTTGGAGTCGGTAATAAAAATAGTATCCACCCCATCACCGGTAACATCGATCGGTGAAAGAAAAGGAGTTTCGTCGCTATGCGGAATCATTTTATAGCTGTCATCGTTATTATCAAGAAGATAGAGCCGACAGGCACCGGTATCGACAGCAAAGAGATGGCCATTCTCGTCAGCGTAGATACCGTATGGTTTGACCAACCCGGCCTGGCGCTGGCCGACAATCAGGCCGGCAAGACGCTGCCAGAAACTTTCACGTTTGCGAAAATCTCGAAAATCGCGAATTTCACCCTGCCAGGCAATCCGGGGCGGCGCCGGTGACGCCGGCCAGACCGGCTTTTCGACCACGGTTCCAGTCTCAATCGAGGGCTTTGACGGCTCAACGCAGGCTGCCAGGATCAGGGATAAAATGAGGAACAGAATAAATTGTTTCAACAAAACATTACTCACTTATAAGCCAAAGCGCTACGGGCTTTCTCCAAGGCTTTTTTAGCGTTTTCCAAATCAATTGCAGCAGTCGAACTTTCCGAACCGTTTTCAACCGCTTGCTGCAGGGCCGTAACAGCAGTGCGAATCCCTTGGCGAACCTGGTTACGACGCTGGTTAAACCCGGAGGAAAAAGTATTAAACGCCTCCCCTACCGGCTGTAAAGGGTCGTGACTGCGGAAAGCAAGTGGTTCCGGCACCTCACCCTGCTCCATCCGGGCCAGATGATCTTCTAATCGCAATAAAGAGCCGGTAATTTTCTGCAGATAACTGCGGGTCAGAAAAGCTATAACAGCAATAAGCAGTACGGCAAAAACTAAGTTGAGACCCAACAACAAAGGCTGTAGCAGTTCACCGGAGCCAGCATGGCTCAGATGAGGGCTGTAGAGGGCTTTTTCGAGCAGATAACGCCCCCATATAAACATGACCGCCCCGGCCAGAAGCACCAGCAGTAACCCACTACCAGCCAACCGCAGCATAAAACGCAGCTGCAGGGTTCGATCAACCAGGTATTGGCGCCGTTTATAGGAATGTTTTACTTGCGATGACAACTCAGACATAATCGACTTCTTTCATTTGAGACCGACAGTAGATGTTCGTTTTTTGAATAAAGATTATGACAAGAAACACACTCCACTTTCCCCGCCGGCAGCCTGATGGTTGACGGCAAGCCGGCTATCTGCCGGTAGGCGTGGGGTTTTTTCCCTAAAGCCCGACTGTAACTGACTCCAAGGGGATGACTGGAACGGTTACTGAAACCACCATGGCGCCAAATACCGGCCGTTCTTTCAACTATGGCACTACCCTCGTCTGGAGCCAGAGATCCATCATGACAGGTCAGACAAGAGGCTGAAGATTCATCAAGTGACGTCTCCTGAGCAAAATTTTCTACAAGAGTATAATGGGCCGCATCCTGGGCGATGCTGTGGCCCATACTCCGATTGGAAAGAAAATTATTCTGGTGACACTCAAGGCAAAAAGCCTTACCCGTAGAGTTTCGCCGCAGGAATTTATTGCTTGAAAAAAAACTCTTCTCATCTTGGACATGCATACGATGGCAGGTAGTACAGGTCAATTCACCTTTCCAATCGAGCGGCATATCACGCGGCAACTTAAAGGTCGGTTTAACCCCGATAGGATGAGACATAGTCAGCTTTACTCCAGTATGACAACGCAGGCAAAGGGTTTCTATATCAACAACAAAAAGGTTGGTGCCGGCCTCTTCCGGGGACGGTGCCCGCAGATGGCAGCCCATACAGTCGCTCTTCGCACTGTGGTGGGGATTGCAGTTATCCGAGATCAGGACACCGACCCCCATCAAGATCAGGACAAACAATAAAAAAAGACCAATTATCGAAAGTCGGTTACACATAAATCCTAACCCTGAGTTATGAGCTATTTTTCAAATCGGCCAGTGTTTATCAAGCAGGCGAATCAGGCGATTACGAGTCTCAGTTATGATTTGACTATCGCCTTCACCAGCGTGAAGTGCCTGTAACCTGCCCTCTACCTCAACTAGCTCACTTTTTATCTCGTCGTCAATTGCACGTACAACCTCAAGGCCATGATTAAGCAGCCCGGGAATCTCTTTAAGTTGGTCGCCTTTTCGAACTTGGTACATCGGCGTCCAGTCTCCGTCGGCAAGACGTATAAAGGTCATTTTAAGACGATAGAGCGGGCCGGCCACCTTATGGGTCCAGAAAAGTGAACCCAGATAGAGAAGTAGAGAAAAAATTACAAGTTGTAAGGTTACCGAAACAGCCACGGCCCAGG
>JAGGWR010000148.1 GCA_021163445.1 Candidatus Tharpella aukensis | reverse complement strand
GTCAGAACCTCGACTACATCCGCTACTGAAAACCACCATTCACCGCTGTGCAGTATACGACGAATTTCCTTCCCCTTAAAAACGTCAATTCGCGTATTCATGATCTACTATTTCCTTCTGGCTGTAATTCAAAGGTGGAGGCAGATTGCCACCACCTTTTATTCAATATCCTCTTATGGCTATCTTTTATTTTTTCAATTATTTCTACGTCTTACAGAACTACACCAACTCAAAGCCCACCATGCACTCTATGGTGCATTCCGACAATTTTCTTTCATGAAAATATTTTTTTAGGTACGGTCATTGGTGGTTAACATCCTTTGATCTTTCGCAAACTTCACATAGGCTAATCACATCTCAAATATTTACACCGCACGTAATTAAATAATCGGCTATGGCCTCATAGGTGCCGGGGACGCGAGTGCTGTCTGCGCCATCCCCATAGGGTACAAATAAGACCAACCCCTCACGTGCTCTGGTTAGAAATACTCTATATTTATTAAGGATATATCTGCGAAGATTACTGTTGTAGATATTTTGCCAGGTGGTTTTATGGAGCCTTCTAAATCGCCAACCTGGCTGACCAGCCTCTCTGGCTAAATCACCACCCCAACAAATGCCAGCAAAATCTACTTCCAAACCTTGGCTAGTGTATTCATTGGCCGTCACTTCTAACGAGTTTGAAGAGCGATAATCACCATGGGGTTTTAAGTACCAGTGTGCTATTTTGTCTTTATCTTGAACAGTCAGGGCGACCCCAAGTCCTTCAGCTATCAACCTGCTGGCACCAGCACTGGCTAATAGGCCGCAGCGTCTGGTGCCTCTGGCAGACTGTTTTAAAATTTTCCGGCACTCTCGTATGGAGCGAACCAAAGTAATGGGATAATCTCCCAGCTCTTTAGAGATACGTTTGGCATCATCTGGCCTATCCTCCAAAACCGCCTCCACCCAGTCGCTGACCCTCTCCGAACGATAGGAGCGCAAGGGTACTGTTAGTTGAAGCCCATCGTTTTTTTGAATTATGATATTTTCTGGTATAGCTTCGGGGAATAAGGCTGTTCCCGCTGTACCTTCCAAACCTTTAACGGCGTTGGTTGGCGTTATCAATTCCCAAGCAGGATACTTGGAAATTGCTTCGCCCCACTGTTGCATCCCGGGCTCACCGACATTAATCTCTTGCCCTGCGCCAACCAAACAGACAATAACCGCCCAATCTTTATGCCTATCCATAATTTTCATTAACAGCTCGGGCTCGGAGGCATCTCTGTTGAACTTCTTTAGCCCTTGTTTATGATCCCAGGCTCGCTGGGCCTCATCAAATACTATGGCATTTTCAAACGAAGGGCTCTCTAAATCATGTAAGTAGTACTCTTTTAAAAAATCGATAATATGTTGGATTTGAGAACGCAACTCGCTCCGGATATCCTTCAAAGTACGCTTTTCATCGTTTTGCTCAGAGCGCCGTTTCTCGTCTTGAGCCAGCGCTTCACGAATGACAAGTAGTAAAGGAGTGTTTCCTGAAAGGTAGACTACCTTGCCAGCCTCCCAACCCTCATCTTCTATGGAGTGGATAACGTTCAGTCCGGCCAAAGTCTTGCCAGCACCTGGCACACCGGTTACAACAATAATTCTCTTTTTCCCTTGTTCTTTTGTTTCTGTGATCAACCGAACGATTTCTTTGGAGCAGGTCAATAAATTATCGGCATCTGACCTGGAAATTTCTTTTACATTATGACCCGCAAAGATTGTAGTTGCTGCTTCGATAATTGTTGGCACCGGCTCATAGGAGGACTGCTCCCATTGCACCCAATCAATCAAGTCGGCACTATTTTGAAAATTGGCATCTATGATAGCGTTAGCCAGCCCTTTCTTAGAAACTGCGCGCACGAGCTGGATTTGGTCAGAAGATGGATTAAAGGGGCTTTCTGTTGACAGTTCGGTACAACATAAAATGGGAACAAGTCGTAGGTTGTGGGATGCTCTATGAAAGTCACGTAAGTCTAAGGCATACTCTTCAACTTGTCGAGAACCTGCTGTTTCAGCCTCTCGGGCGCCAACCTTAAACTCAATAACGAATATTTGACAATCACTGACCAGGATTAAATCAATCCGCTTACGCAAACGATATAAGGGATATTCAAGCAATACTCCCCAATTTTTAGATTCAGGAAGTTCTTCAAGAAGCCGAACAAGTGCCTCGCGGATCATTGGCAATGAGACTTCCCAAGATTTACTTTGAGTGCCTAGCAATTGATAGTACCCATCATTAGCGTAGTTTGAACTTAAGACACCAAGAATGGCATGGTTTGAATCAGCTATAAATTTATCCAGGCTGTTTTTATAATATGCAGGCAATTATAAACTACTCCTCCGATATTTAATTACAGGTGTTTTTTCCTATTGATAAGTTTTACGCTATCTTTGCTCAGGTGCGTGTATCTTCTCTTTATTATCGGGCAATTATGTTGATAATCACCCGAGAGGATACACCACCTATTTCCTTAAACACAACTTTTAATTATATCTCAAAATGTATATACTTTCCATAAAACCTGACAACAATTTCCCGCAGATTTTTGTCAAGAATATTCATTGCTGTTTCAGTAATGTCTTTCGGCAATTTTCCATAAAAAGCTTCGGCGATGCCCCCGGTGATACAGGCCATGGTATCACTGTCACCGCCCAGTGAAATGGCATTCCTGATGGCATCCTCATAGTTTTCAGACTCCAGGGAAGCAGTAATCGCCTGGGGTACGGTTC
>JAGGWR010000219.1 GCA_021163445.1 Candidatus Tharpella aukensis | reverse complement strand
TCCCAGAAACAAAAAAGGCGCCCTTAAAAAGGACGCCTTAATGCTTGAATTCGCTGGTGCCGGGGGACGGAATCGAACCGCCGACACGGGGATTTTCAGTCCCCTGCTCTACCGACTGAGCTACCCCGGCTAACCAAGCGGAGGCCTAGATAACTTAAAGAGCGATACTTGTCAAGTGGATTTTTTTAACATCAGGAGAAATTGCCATGGTCAACAGCCTTAATGCATCTTTAAATGCCATTCAAAGCCACTTTACCCGGCTTCAAGCCAGCGCCAATAATATCGCCAATCTCAATACCGACGGTTACAAAGGAGAACGGGTAACCATTGGCGAAGGCCCGGACGGAACGCCAGCGGCAACCGTCAGTATCGACACAAATCCCGGGCCCTCACGTATGGAATTAAACCAAAAAGGGGAGTTGGTCGAAGTGGAGATGTCCAACGTCGATCTAGCCACCGAATACGTCAAGACCATGGAATCCACCCAAGCCATCAAGGCCAACCTTAAAGCCGTTCAAACTGCCGATGAATTATTAGGCGAGATCATCAACACTTTGGCTTAGGAGGCTGTCCGAGAATGCTCTTTTTCCCCAGCTCTTCGTTATTTTTTTCAAATAATGCTCGAAATACTAAGTGTATATCTGTGCTTATTTGAAAAAAATGCCTCGATCTGAGAAAAAATTTCTATTCTCTGACAGCCTCCGCATCAACTTGCGGCTTGCAATTGATAGATCCGTTTGCCCGAAGGCAGATGACCGACGGCGACACAAAATATAGCACCACCTCTTTGCAAATAGTCTAAGAGATTAGCCCGTTCCCTCTCCAGGATATCTAGCAGAGCCACTGGATTGTCCCGCAATTCGTCAGTAAAAGCGATCACCACCCCCCGAGTTTCCGAAAAACTCTGGTCAGGCCCGACCAGGGCATGGCTTACAGCGTAAGCGATCGAGTCTCTTATAACCCCGTGAAAATCATATCCACCCTGAAAATTAACCTCAAAATAGTTGTAACCATGAGGACGTATCTGCGGCGGACAGACGAGCGTAAAAGCCGGGTTCTGCTCCCGGGCATGAGCCGCTAACTGGGTTGCGGGAAAACGTCCTTCAAGACTTAACGCAAGTTCCTGATAGATAAATTCAGCAACGTGGTGCTGCGCATAGGGCTGACTCTCTTCATCATTGCAATAAAGTTCGAGATGACCCTGCTCATGATCAAAATAGATGATCCCGCCGCGTGCTTCAGGGGCTATCCGAGCCAGTTGCTGACGAGCATTGCCAAGAATACCATCGGCCACGAACTCAGCTAAACTCGGCAACTGAGGCGGTTTTGACGAACTACTCATGCCCAACTTCTTGACATAATCAACCGCCCCGCAGTGCGGGCCATGGGCTAAAATCACGGCCGGACGCCGACTCGGATTAAAAACAACATTTCCGGCCGAAGAGAAAACCCTGACATTACCAAGCTGATCAAGCAGGTTGCGAATTGCTGCGTTTTGCTGATCGGCACAGAGATAGAGATCGAAAAGTTTATCCCGCCGATCCAGACTCAAGGCGGCGAGAAAACGACGGGTCCGGCTGAATGCCTGATCAGGCTCAACTTGAGCCAACTTAACCTCATCCAGAGAGCCCCAACTTAACTCTATATTCATCATTTTAACCTCCTATTTAAAATAGTTGAGCAGAGCATGAAGAGTGGTTAACGGGTGCGGCGGGCAACCGGGTATATAGAGATCAACCGAAATCAAGCTGTTCAAATCACCGACAATCTCATCACTATCATAAAATGGCCCCCCGGAGATAGCACAGGCACCACAGGCAATAACAACTTTGGGGTTCGGCACCGCCGCATAGGTCGACAGGGTTGCCTGCCGCATATTTTTTGAGATCGGGCCAGTGACCATAATGCCATCGGCATGGCGCGGCGAGGCCACAAATTGAATTCCGAAACGAGAGAGGTCAAAAAAGGGGGTATTCAAGACGTTGATATCAGCCTCACACGCGTTACAGCCACCAGCGGAAATCTGCCGCAGCTGCAGAGAACGACCAAATAGTTTTTTAAAATGCTTTTGTGAATGCTCGGCCAGAACCGGCAAATCACCATAAGTCAGAAGATCATCACGATTGGCCGTACCCATCTCAAAATTCTGAGTAAAGTGAACAAATTTGCCCTCCGACAAGCTCTCACAGAGACCACAAAAAACACAGCGGCCAAGATCAATTTGCTTGGCAGCAACATCGATGGCCTCTTGCGGACAGGCATCCGCACACCGTTGCACCAGAGCCTCATCACAATTATTGTCAATCTCCGGCAATCCCCGAAACCTTTTGTAGAGATTTATGGGCTCTTTGGGATATTTAGATGTCCGATGCCCCTGTTCTAATCTATTCTTGATAACTTTTAACATAGTTGCGCCTAATTTGATACCTTCGTAAGAAGTAACGGGATGGCTAAGTAAAAATTTCGATAGACAAGGCGTTGTGGTTCTCCAGGCGCGAGACCATACATATCGAGTCTCTGGAGAACCGCAACAACGCAGGATATCGGAACTTTTTACTTAGCCATCAAAATTAGATGTCGAAGCCGCAATAGGAGAGGTTAAAGCTCTTATTACATATAGGAAAATCAGAGATCCCCTCGTCCCGCAGAGCCAGGGCCAGCCCGATCCAGTTATGAAAGGATGGATCTTTGATCT
>JAGGWR010000261.1 GCA_021163445.1 Candidatus Tharpella aukensis | reverse complement strand
TGCGTTGTCATGACGATATTCCCAAGCTTAAAGAGGTTAAAAATACCCGTATTGTCAAGATCTCTCACGCTAAACATTACAAAGCCGAGAAGGTCAAGATTGATGATTGTATGGTTTGTCATTATGCTGTAGCGCATGACAAATTTGCGATTACTACTAATCGGCCGCGGATGCAGGGTTGCTTCTTGGGTGAATGTCATAAAGAGGACACTAAAGCCGAGCGTTGTGAGTTGTGTCATTTTGTGAAATTGGTTGAAGAAGAAAAAGTACTTGAAAAAATAACAGATAAATAGTAGGGCGACGGGGTCATGTGATAGCATGGCTCCTTTTCGGTTAGGAGAAATAGGTTAAAGCGTTTAGCTGTAAGAGTTTTATCTCTGCTCCAAAAGAGCAATATCCAAATCAATATAACATAGGACGAAGGGAATCTCAAGTATTTAATGTGTTATTTCAGCAAGTTATATCATTTTTACGGCTTTTATATGAGACATTTAGACAAGTCAGAAAGTTGAGAATGTATAAAAACCATCTGATGGTCGGGGTTTTTATTTTTTTATATCCTTTACCTAATTTTTTTACTTGACAAGTACGACGCACGATTGTATACAATCGTGCGTCGTTAAGATTTGAGAAATTTACCTGAAAATCTCTGTGTAAGTTATTTTATAGATATTTCCAGGTACTGAAATAATTTTTCGGTGCCTATCAATGTTGATCAGATAATTGAAAGAGGCTCAGATCCAGATTCTACTGGATATGCAGGCGGAGCGATGTGACATTTGGTTCAACGTATTAAAAAGGTCGAAGTCGTAGCCTATGAAGAATTAGGCCCAGAAGCCATCCGCCGGATTGAAGTTGAAGATTTTCCGGTTGTCGTAATCAACGATATTCACGGCAATGATCTGTACGAACAGGGCGTTATCCCTTATAAGAGATAATTAAGGATTAAATTTTATGAAAACCGTAATTTCGCGTTCTCAGGTGAAGGGCGATTTCGTCAGCAAGGTTGCTGAGATCAGCGGCGAGAATTTTTTTAACTGTTACCAGTGCGGTAACTGTTCCGCCGGTTGTCCTTCGGTTGATGAGATGGATCTTCTGCCGAGTCAGGTAGTTCGCTACCTTCAGCTTGGTCTTGAAGATGAAGTCAAAAATTGCAAGTCGATGTGGGTCTGTGCGGCCTGTATGATGTGTTATGCTCGTTGTCCGAAAGGGGTCGACATCTCAAAAATCATGGAAGCCTTACGTGTCTTACGTCTGCGTGAAGTTGGGGCTGAAGGCCATATCGATGTTACCGATTTTTCCGACGACTATCTGGCCCGGGCCCCGCAGATTGCCATGATCAGTGGTTACCGGAAGTTTCTCCCTCTTTAAAATTATTATGAGTAAACTATGAAATATCCATATTTCCCCGGATGTACCCTTTATACCAAAGCTAAAAAGCTTGATGATGCCGGTCGTGAGTGCAGTTTGAAACTTGGTTTTGAATTGGACGAACTTAAAGATTGGACCTGTTGCGGGGCGACTTTCCCG
Organism: Candidatus Tharpella aukensis; assembly: GCA_021163445.1. Taxonomy (GTDB): domain Bacteria; phylum Desulfobacterota; class Anaeroferrophillalia; order Anaeroferrophillales; family Tharpellaceae; genus Tharpella; species Tharpella aukensis. Next base: position 1,007 of record JAGGWR010000261.1, on the reverse strand, counting down.
CTGGTTAATGACCAGCATATCACCATGTCGGGGCCGACCCGAATTCTGGCCGATACCAAAGATCAAGGCAACGATAAACTGGTGACTCTCTGTTCTGTCTGTTTCAATGTTTTGAAACGAACCAACTATGTGATGCTCAATGATGAAGAGCGTCGATCCAAGGTCACCGATTTTATTGAACGTGATTATCACGGTGAGGTTGAAGTTCTGCACTATCTCCAACTTTTACGTGATGAGATCGGTTTTGATGTTTTAAAAGAGAAGGTTGTAAAACCGCTTGAAGGGCTTAAAGTTGCCTGTTATTACGGCTGTCTCCTGTTGCGTCCGGTCAAAGAAATTGGTTTGGACTCTATGGAGGATCCGACCATCTTCGAAGATTTTGTTCGCGCCTTGGGTGGTGAACCGATAGAGTTTCCCTATAAAGTTGAATGTTGCGGTGCCTTTCAGACGGTTCACTCAATGGATACGGCAACCAGATGTTCCCGTGAAATTTTGAACAGTGCCAAAAACTGCGGCGCTGATCTGGTTATCACTACTTGTCCCTTGTGTCAGTTTAATCTTGATGACCGGCAGCCGGAGATTCAAAAAAGTGATCCTGGTTTCAGCTCGATTCCGATCGTCTATTTTACCCAATTACTGGCTTTAGCGCTTGATCTCTCGGCTGAAGATCTGGGTTTTGAACGCAACCTTATTGACCCTCTTCCTTTATTAAAGGAAAAGGGTGTAATAGCTTAAATAATGGATTGATTGATGGGTGATTTAGTAGAATTAACTGGTTTGAAAGATGGCGAGCCGGTAAGCTGTGTCGCTGTTTTTGGTGACCATTCTGATTTCGAAAGCGTTCCGGTTGACCGTCGGGTGATGGTCATTGGCGCCGGGATTACCGGGATTACCTCGTCTATTGATTTAGGTAATGCCGGTTATCAGGTCATGTTGGTTGATCGACTGCCGTCGGTTGGCGGACGTATGCTTCAGCTTTCCGAGACCTTTCCGACTTTGGATTGTGC
>JAGGWR010000173.1 GCA_021163445.1 Candidatus Tharpella aukensis | reverse complement strand
GGCAGGGGCCGGTAATATCCTTGGCCAGTTGTAGAACTAGTGGCATATGGGGGTTGTTGTGGCAGCTGAGGCAGTTTTCGAGTTCGTAATGGGATTTGCCACTGTGACAGCTATCGCAGGTCGGGATGTTTTCACGGACGCTGGGGGGGTGGCCCTCATGGCACTCCATGCAGGTTACCTCCGTTTTATGGGCTCCGCCTTGGGCTTCAATGTCAGCCGGCGGTTGGGTATGGCATTTAATGCAGTCACTATCGCTGAGTTCGTTAGCCAGACTTAATGATGTGCAGGCCAGCATCAGCCCGGCGCTGATAGTCAATACCACTAAAGTCGTTATCAATCTTTTCATGTTTTTTTCTCCCCATTTTTACATTTATAAATATAGTTTTTTTGTAACTATTCAGCGTAAGTAAAAAAGTACCGTATATTGCTGCATTTTAGTAAATTCTGGGGACATAACCCGATTTTCCGAAGGAAATCGGGATTGTGTACCCTGAATTTGCGGGTTAGCTGAATAGTTACGTTTTTTAAAAAATAGATAAATTAAGGGTTGAGCTCAAAGACTCTAGCAATGATTGTACCTTGCATAACTTTTGTTATCTTTAGCTTTTTAGATTGATTTTGTGGGTTCATTTTGTTCAACTATGGTTAGTTTAGCTTGTAGTTATGGGTCAACTTTAGATCTGTATGTAACCTGATATTCAAGCCTGTATGGGGGACTATACTGACCGATTATTCTGGGGCATATGGCCCATTCGGGTTAAATGCCGCAACTGTTTAAGGCCTGTAATATAACTTTTTGTTTTATGTGATGGCGTCGTAAAAAGTTCCGATATCCTGCGTTGTTGCGGTTCTCCAGACACTCGACATACTACATGTATGGTTTCGCGCCTGGAGAACCACAACATCTTGTCTAGCGAAATTTTAACTTAGCCATCCCGTTACTTTTTACGAGTTCATCTTATGTGGTTCTTGCACAAATATTGCTAGGTATACAGTTTTCGATTATGTCGAGCTTGGTAAGAGCACTTATCTTGCAGGCAACGCCTATGTTAGTTGGCAGTTGTTTTTTGTTTGTTCTTTCTGTTATATTATATTTTGATAGATATTGAATGTAATCGACTTTTCCGGAGGTAAGGCGAAAATGTCAAGTAAACGGGTTCTGGTTGTCGATGATGAACATCTGATACGCTGGTCTTTAGTTAGGGCTCTTGATGAAGCAGGTTATCTGGTCGAGGCGGCTGAGAATGGAGAGGAGGCTCGGGCAAAATATCTGGAGTTTAGTCCTCATGTAATACTTCTTGATATCTGTCTGCCTGATGCCAATGGTGCTGATCTATTGCAGGAGTTTAAAGCTGATGACAAAGATCTGGTTGTCATTATGATCACGGCTCATTCCGATGCTGACTCTGCCGTCAGAGCTCTCACGGCCGGAGCCGCTGATTATGTCGGCAAGCCTTTTGATCTTGAAGATGTTCTGCATTCGATCGAACAGGCTTTGGAAAAACAGCGTCTGCGCGATGAAAATGCCTATTTTCGTCGGGTTCTGAAAGAGAAGTTTGAGCGTGATAACCTGGTTGGTAACTGCCCTAAAATGATCGAGATTTATAAGTTGATCAAGGTTGCAGCCGATGCCGATGTCAAAACTGTTTTGATTACCGGTGGCAGTGGTACCGGTAAAGAGCTGGTAGCCCGGGCTATTCACATGCATAGCCCACGTTCGAAAGATCCTTTTATTGATGTAAACTGTGCTGCCATTCCTGAGTCTCTGTTGGAAAATGAGCTTTTCGGTCACGAACGGGGTGCCTATACGGATGCTTCCCAAAAGCAGAAAGGTATTTTCGAAATGGCTGGGGCAGGAACTGTTTTTCTCGATGAAATAGGGGATATGCCTATCGGTATGCAGGCCAAGATTCTAAAAGTTATTGAGAACCGACGTTATCGGCGTCTTGGAGGCGAGGATGATGTTGTCTCTGATGCCCGGATTGTGGCTGCGACCAACCAAGATCTACCCATTTTAGTTAAGGAGGGGAAATTTCGTGCTGACCTCTTTTATCGCTTGAATGTGATGCCTATCATAATGCCTTCTCTGGCTGACCGAAAAATGGATATTCCTCAGTTGGTGGCCTATTTTATCAACCGTTTCAATGGTGAGTATGGCTGTAATGTTGAAGGGGTTGATGCTCAGACCATGCATCATCTTATGGCTTATGATTGGCCTGGCAACGTACGTGAGCTGCGTAATACGATTGAACGAGCGATGATGCTTGATAGAAGTAAAACCCTTACTTCGCAACATCTCAGCTCGGAAATTATCAATGCCAGCAAGTCTAATGATGATGGTGATGGTGATGGATCCGGGAGTGGAGCAGAAGGTGATTGTTTTTCCTCCGGTTTGATACGCCTGCCCAAAGATGGTATTTCGCTTGACGAAGTCGAAAAACAGCTTATCCAGATGGCCTTGAAACGCTGGAATGGCAACCAGACCAAAGCTGCCGAATGCTTGCGTATGAGCCGGGATACTTTTCGTTATCGGATGAAGAAATTCAACCTTTCGACAAAATGATGGCGTCGTAAAAAGTTCCGATATCCTGCGTTGTTGTGGTTCTCCAGACACTCGACATACTAGATGTATGGTCTCGCGCCTGGAGAACCACAACATCTTGTCTATCGAAATTTTAACTTAGCCATCCCGTTACTTTTTATGCCCCGAAGGAAGTGCCCTTGGGGTGCGAGTTCATCACAAAATAGTATCTCTGGGAATGAAACTCATAATCTTATGAACGTCCCCATCTTTTCCCTGTACCAGGTATTGCTATGAATAATTCGACAATTATTGCTCGCTCAGTTATTTGTTGCGGTTTGGTTTTTATCTCCAGCCTTCTTTTTTCTCAGTCGGTTTTAGCCGAGTGCCTGACCGGTGCCTGTCATCAGCAATTAAAATCTTTTACCAAGCTTCACGAGCCTTTGGTTGAGGGAGAGTGCCAGGTTTGCCATGAGCGTGTGGTTGCGGAACATCCTTTAAAGAATGGCCGGAGTTTTAAATTGGTCACTGAAGGGGCAGCTCTTTGTTTTGAATGCCACGATGCTTTTGCCCCGGCTTCAGGTAAGCTCCATGCCGCAGTCGACGATGGTGAATGCCTGGCCTGCCACAATCCGCATGGCGGCAGCAGCGTTGGTCTGTTGCGGGCGGATGGCGACCTTAAAGTAATCTGTCTTGAGTGTCATGATGCGGCGCCTTTTGAGTTGCCACATGTCCATGGCCCGGCGGCGGCCGGGGTCTGTCTTGAGTGTCATGACCCGCACCAATCCAAGTACCAAGCTCTTTTATTGCAAGATTCCAAGTCTATGTGTCTTAAATGTCATGCTGATATGGTTGCCGGTCTGGAGAATTCTCCGGTCATTCACGCCCCTCTTGAGGATGAAAGCTGTAGCGCTTGTCATGAAGTTCACGGTGGTTCTTTTGCTCATCTTCTTAAAGGGGATGGCCCGAAGCTCTGTTTTTCATGCCATAAAGAGCAGGCCGCTAAGTATAATAAGGCCAAAACCAAGCACACGGCTCTCTACAAAGAGGGCCGCTGCGGCAATTGCCACGCCCCCCATTTTGCAAATCATGCCGCCCTGCTACCGGAACGGGAGAGTGATGTTTGTCTGCGTTGTCACGGTAAAGATGATTTCCATCGCTCCAAAGCTCTAAAAAATATTCGTACTGAGCTGAGCGAAAAAGAGCATCTGCATGGTCCCGTGAGCGACGGACACTGCTCAGCTTGTCATGACCCTCATGGTTCCGACTATTATCGTCTTCTGCTGGCGGCCTATCCTGAAAGTTTTTATGCTCCCTACCGTAAAGGAACTTATGCCTTCTGCCTCTCCTGTCATGAGGAGAACATGTTACGTTTTCCTGATACATCTATATATACGGACTTTCGTGATGGTAAACGCAATCTGCACTATCTTCACGTTGCCGACCCCCGCAAGGGACGCAGTTGCCGGGCTTGTCACCAGTCTCATGCCAGCAATGGCCCCAAGCTGGTTAACGAGGAAGGAGCTCCGTTCGGTAATTGGAAAATTCCAATCCGTTTGGTATTGACTCCGACCGGGGGCAGTTGTGCGCCCGGTTGTCATCGTCGCATGGCTTATGATCGTAAAAATCCCGTAATTGTGAAATAATTTTACCTTCTCCCCCACACTTATCTGTTTTTTGCCTAACCCTCCTGGTGGGGTAGGTGCCCCACTTGCCTGATCCTGACGGTGGGTTAGGTGCCCCATTTGGGTCGTTTCTACTCTTTTAGAGTCTTATCGCAGCCATTTAAATTTTTCATAAAATCAGCTTAAATTGTTGAATATACTTATCCTTCTAGTTTTTTTAATAGTTTTGATCAAGATATCCTTGAATTATGGCACGAAGCATGCATTTTGATTTACTATACTAGAATTAATGACGGCTGGACTACAGCATTTTAAGTTGTTTTGGGTCTTTTGGGGAAGATCTTAATTTTGAATGTTGCAAAAAAAATGACTGAACGTACAAATGGTGAATAAAGAGAATGTGACAAACAAGATAAATATGTCTGAGAGGAAATAATATTATGAAGAGATATATGATAGTTTTCTTGTGCGTTGCCGCCTTGACCTTCTGTGCTTCACAGGTCTTTGCCGGCGCCGCACCGGGAACCGGAATCGTGGGTTCAAAGCACGATATGAACGTGGTTCCTGGAGCTACTCCAGATCCACAAAACCGGGTATGTGCATTCTGTCATACCCCACATCATGCTCTTGATGACGCTTCGGCTGATTACCTGCCTTTGTGGTCGCATGAATTAACCAGTTTAACCTTTACAGATTATGATTCAATAACTTTCGATGGTGGTGGATCTATGGCTGCTGACAGCCTGATTGGTCCTTCCCGTCTCTGCATGAGTTGTCATGATGGTGCCGTGGCGGTTGATCAGCATTATGGTCAGCCCGGTGGCCTGGTTCGTTCCGGCGATAGCTGGGGTGAAATCGGTGTCGGTGCCGGTGGTGACTTAAGTAACGATCATCCGATCGGCTTCGATTATACTGAAGTTACCACGGTTGATGATGAAATTCGTATGGCCACAACCCCGGTTGCTAATCCCAATGTTGACAGCATTACGGATCTGCTTTGGGACGATCAGTGGATGACCTGTTCTTCATGTCATGATGTTCATAACACTGACGCTAATGAAGATTATTTTCTTTATGGTCCTCAGGCCAATTCCGATTTTTGCCTAATTTGTCACGATAAATAATACTTCAAGTTAGTGTCAGTCACGACTTAAGGCTGCCGGTATATTCCGGTAGCCTTTTTTAGGTTGCGTAAAAACCTGAGTAAATGATATAGTTATTAAAATAACAAAGCAAGAATGGAGTTTTCGATGCCTGTAGCTGTTATGGAAAATCGTTGTCGTATCGTTAGGGTTGGTTTTTCTGTTGGCCTTTTGTTTGTTTTGTTATTACTTGTTTCCGCCTGTACCGGTCCTGAAGTTGCTCGTCCTCAAGGATCGGTTTTTTTTCCGCCAGCACCTAATCCTCCGAGGCTTCAATACCTGACCAGAATCTCCAGCTCCTCAGATGTTGATGGTAAAAAACTGGGAGGGCTTTCAATTATCGCCGTTGGCAATACTCGTGCTGAAAAACCTAAACCGATTATCAAACCTTACGGAATTACAGTGCGCAATGGTAAGCTTTATGTTTGTGATACCTCTCCCGGCCGCCTGATTATTATCGATCCGGCACGTAAAAGTTTTGAATTTTTAAAGGGTAATTATAGTTTTGGCAAATTGAAAAAACCGATTAGTTCTGAACTTGATAGTGACGGAAACCTCTATGTTGCTGATACCGTACGCAAAGAGGTGCTGGTTTATGGTCCGAGCGGTAATTTTCTGCACTCTTTTGGTAAAGGACTGGAAATGAAGCCGGTTGATGTTGCTATCGATGGTGATACCTCTATGTTCTCGATCTCAAGAATCATGATATTAAAATTCTCGATCGAAAAAGCGGTAATCATCTTGATACTATAGGCAAAAGCAGCGATGAAGAGCATCTTCTTTCCCTGCCTATAAGTATTGACACTGATTCTAAAGGCAGCCTTTATATTTCTAATATGACTTCCGGTAAAATAGTCAATCTCGACCGTGATGGTCACCTGTTGGGTGAGTTTGGTAAATTAGGTGATGGTTTTGGTCAGTTCGGTCGCCCTAAAGGTTTGGCGGTAGACGATCAGGGACGTATCTACGTAGTTGATGCAGCCCATCAGAATGTCCAGATTTTTGATAAAAATGGACGTCTTTTGATGTTTTTTGGTGATCCCGGACTACCTTTTGGCTCTCTCAATCTGCCCGCCGGCATTGCTGTGACTTCGCAAGGGATTGATCTCTTCAAAGAATACATCGATCCCGCCTTTGCCGTGGAACAACTGATTTTTGTTACCAGTCAGTTTGGGCCAGCTAAAATCTCGGTTTATGGTCTTGGGAAATTGATAGATTGACGGCCATATATAAATTTTACGAAGTCAGGCACTAAACATTCGATCCAGAACCATTTATATGGTCAATATCCTGAAATTCTACCGTGTCATTTTTCTCGTCTGCTTTCTGGCCGTGGTTTTCCTTTTTGTTGGTTGTGATGCCACCGCCCGGCATAAGGTTTTGACGACGATATTTGACGGGGTGCCAAGTCCGATTCCTCCAGAAAAAGTTCTTGAGGAGTACTATGCAAGCCGACGAAAGGCCGAACTTGATGCGGCTGCAGGTTTGGCCCCGGTCGATGGTGTGACCGTAGGTCGTCATATCTCCAAACACCTTCCATATACTGAAAAAAAATGTAAGGATTGTCATGATTTCAGCAGTGCTGTCGGTCTTATTCGGCCACCTCGGGAACTCTGCTTTGTCTGCCATCGCCAATTCCTTGACTACATTCTTGAACCTTATGTGCATGGGCCGGTTGCGGTCGGCGACTGCTCCGCCTGCCATCTGCCGCACTCTTCCGAAAACACCTCATTATTGGAGCTTGATCGAAATAAAATATGTGACAAGTGTCATCATGAAGAGCGCTTGGCGGTGGCAATGCACGATAAAGTCATGACGCATGGTATGGCTTGTGTTGACTGTCATGATGCCCATTACAGCCAGGCTCGCTACTTTCTCAAATGATTATGCATGTAGGAAGAGTGATGGGATTGCGCCTGGTTTTGCTATTATGCCTGCTGTCGACTCTACTTTTATCGTCTGTTCGAGTCGAGGCCCGTGCCATATTCATGATTCGGGATTTTCGTAACTGGTTGGAATTAGAGTATGAATACAATGGTTATACATCAAGCGGTACCAGTAATAGTCAGGATATGAAAGAACATAGCCTGTCTGAAAGCTATCATTTTGACATGGCTTATGCGATCTATAATCCTCGTTGGCTGAATGGTCACTTCAGTATTGATTTGACCCCGGTGCAGGAGTGGTATGATGGTTCCTTTGAAGGATCAGGTAATGATAACGATTTTGAGTTTGGTTATAGTATTGATGGTATTATTCTAGATCGTAAATCTTTTCCAACCACTTTTTTTGCTGAATCAGAAGATAGTCGGGCTGAACGGCGTTTTTATCGGAATTATGATCTGCAGATCGATAATTACGGTATTTCCACAATGGTAAAAAACCGCTTTGTCCCGATCCAGATAAGCTATTTCAAAAATATCAGTGAAACCAACGGACTCGAACTTGATCGGGTAATTAATTCTGAAACTTTTTCTCTTGACGCTTCGCACCAGACTGAAGATGGTTTCAGTTATACTGAGTCCAACTATTTTCATACAGATGATAAAACCAGTTTTTCTGGAGACGAGGAGTCGGTAAAAAACCGAGTTGAAGAGTTTTTTGCCCGCAACTCTTTAACTTGGGGGGAACATTTAGAGCGCAGTTATTTTATTTCCAGCTATCGTCACCGCGAAGAAAGTGGTTACAATAAGATTAAATCGACTGACTGGCTTGAATCACTGTCATTGAAACCTGGCCGGGCTCTGCGTCTGGGGTTGGAATATCAGTTCAGTAAAGATGATATTGAAAGCCTCACTCGTAAAGATCATAAATACCGAGCACTACTTGAACATCGTCTCTACGATAGTCTGGTCTCCGTATTTCGAGTGCAAAGTCGACGTCTTGATTATGACAGTGGAACTGAAGATGATGACGGTTTTTCTCTAAGTTTCTCTTATCGCAAGATATTACCGGCTGATTCCCTGATGATCATGGGGTATAGTTATGGTTACAATGAAATTAAAAGAGATTTGAACGGCAATAAGTTTTTTGTTATTAATGAATTAATGATTGTCGATCTTTTTGAGCGAAACGTTCTGGATAATCTTGATGTTTTGGCCGAAACCATTATTGTCAGAGATCAAGAGCGCTTGATCACCTATATTGAGGGTGATGACTATCTGGTTCAACAGCTGGGTCGGGAAACTGAGCTGATTATAACTCCCGGTAGTTTGATTAATGAAGGGGATACAATATCTATTGATTATGCCTATTTTGTTGATCCGGATATTGATTATTCAACCTCTATTCATCAGGCCAATGCCGAGATCTCTTTATTTGAACGTCGTTATCGGCTCTATGCCAACTATATCTCGTCAAAACAGAACCTGCTTTCCGATAGAGATAACCGGGATCTCATTGATCGTCTTTATAACCTGGATACCTGGATCGTTGGTATTGAAGCCAGTTGGGATCATTTATCATGCGGTTTGGAATATGTTGATTATGATTCGACTACTGACATCCGCCAATATGTTGAGGTTTTCTGTGATTACCGTCGCTATTTCAGGCGTAATTTTATTTTCCTCTATTTGCGGGATCGGCAGACCTGGCATGAAGATCTTGATAATGGCACTGATGGCAATGGTGGTGACGAAAACATTCTGACGGCTGGGGTAAATTATAAGCGCCGCTTCCCGTTGGGGGCGCTGGGTGAGATAAACCTGGATTTCCTCAATCAGTCCGGGCGTAATAACGATCGCCAGGAACTGGAGCTGGAAATTAGTTATCAGTTGCAGGTTGGCAAGCTGGAGATTGAGATCAGTATTGAAGAGGAGTGGACCTGGACCGATAGTCGTGATTTTCGCGATGATACAGTTATGTTTAGAGTTCGTCGATATTTCTGATGGCTTCGTAAAAACTTCACCTTCTTCGTTACCCTGCAACCTTCGTCACTGCGACGTACTGTCTGTACGTCTCATTCCTCAGGTTTTGGGTGCCTCGAATCTGAAGCTTTTACTTTGCCATCACTTTTAAGTCGGGGGAGAATTAGTGGAAAAACAGATTTTTACAGCCTCTTACCGCCGCGATTTTTACCTTCAAGTCGGTTGTGGTCTGGTTCTGGCTATAATTCTAAGTAGTCTGGGTCTCTATCTTTATCTCAACCGCCCTTTTGGTGGGAACTATCTCGTCGCCATTACTGAGCTCGATCACTTGCAGCAAACCATCTCCTGGGCCGTGGCTGTTTCGGTAACCTTACAACTTGTAATTTTTTCTCTACTTCTCTATCTGGGTTCACTTTTCTGGACCCATAAGGTGGCCGGCCCGCTCTATCGTCTTAAAATGACCTTTATACG
>JAGGWR010000030.1 GCA_021163445.1 Candidatus Tharpella aukensis | reverse complement strand
TTGCTCAAAAATGGAGTAAATGTGAACATTGCCGTCGTCGAAACCAGATTCAAGTTTCAATTTACTTGAATAAGTGTCGCCCCGTGTGGGAACTCCATAATCTGGGTTTGGCCCCATAATCGGTGTGCAAACTCTATCACAAACGGCGCTACAATTCGGTTCACCTGCACCACCACAAGGTTCAGTACAATCCTCCCAATTACAATCCTCTCCTACAACAATTTCCTCCTCGTCTTTATCCTCCCATTTGCAGGTCAGTGTCGCCTGACCACGAATACCTTGCCAGGCAATCAAGACATCAGACGAGATATCATCACAAGCAACAGTTATATTATTAATCCCGGTAAAATACTCATAAATGTATTCTACAGTTCCCTCCTTTTCATCAAAATCTGAAGTTGAAGAGATTAGGCGCACCGTGCGTAATAAAGAACCATCGGTATTACGAAGGATCTCAGGGATTGCGGCACTGGAACCAGCAGCTGATACCGTGGTGAAAGAGAGATAATTTGAATCTGCAAAGTTCCATTTGGGAGAGCCGAAGTTGCCAAAAGGGTACTCAACCAAACGCTGCACTTGATCACGACTTTCAACCCAGACCATCCAGAATTGATCTTTGGCTTTATCATAAGCAATTTTCGGCAATTTACGTGAGCGTAACCTATCACCACCGATAGATCTATAACCAACGCTTCTCTCACTACCTAAAATGGCTCCTGAAGAACAACTAGCCGCCAATGAAGAGATATTGAGAATATTGAAATAAATATAGCCGGAATAACCCGTACCTCGATTATCCTGCCAGGCGATCATGATATTATCAGTACCACCAGGCGTATCACGATAAGCAAGCGTCGGCACCATCTGATTACCTGAAGCCGTGCTAATTGCTATTTCATTACCACACAGAGTTCCATCACTATTAATAAATCGACCATAAATATCAACCCCGGTGGTTCTCCAATTACGCCAGTCTTCCCAGACGACAAACCATTTGTTCTTATCTGGAAGGGCAATGATTGTGGGGTTTTGCTGGTCGTCACTTAGCAAAACAGGAGGTTCAGCTCCACCATTTGCAACGGAAATGGGGATATTTGCACCTTCATTTAAGGCCCATAAAGGTGAAACGAAAATAGCTGACAAAATAACCAACAACAAGAGAACCAGACAGGGGTAGCTTAGCAAATGATAATTTTTATTACCATGCAAGCGAACCTTTATCATTCCTGTTGACTTCATACTTCCCCCTTTAACCGACAATGCCGGCACTGAAAATATTACTCTTATTTGTGTTTATTTGTGTTCATTTGTGGTTCCGCTTTTTTAAAACCACAAATGGACACAAATTTACACAGATAAAAATCAATTATTATTGGTAACTATTCAACTTCTCACTATAAAGCCACAACAAATGGCGGCGAACATTGCTTCGCTCCCATAAACGGGGTCACACACCCCAGGAGTGCTTCCTCGCTACGGCTCACAGCGAAGCCTGGGGTGCTGACGCACCTTGTACCAGCAATGACCCCAATCCCGCAAGATATCCAAAAAAATTACATGGCTTGAAACTGCATTGACGCAAGTTCAGCCTGAGATACTCTGGTCGAAATATCAAGAAACTCAATTCCTATAACGTTATTACTATTATCGTAATCGAGAATAACACCCGGCTGGATCTCTTCTGACTCAACAATTTTATTCTCATCTAACCTGAAATAAAGAGTATCAGTTTCTTTATCTACCCTTATTCTCATATTCTTTCCTTAATCTTCTGTCAAAAAATACTGTGACAACTTTGTGCGGAAGTGTGAGCTTATTAACAATAACCCTCAACCATCGATTATCATTTTCTACGATCTGTTTAATATAATGGGTTGTTCCATCTTCATTCTCATAGATTTGGTCGGGAGACGACATTGTCTCCTCAGCCCACTTTTCAGAAATTTTTCTTTCTCGCAACATCTCCCTGAAATGTTCGGTATATATAATCATGATCTCGTAAAGTTCAATAGCTATTTATTATCACTGACGACAATTGGTTCAATTGGCGTGGTCAAAAGATCACTCTCGACGGTAGAAATAAAACTGCGAACCAGGCTGCTGGTTGCCCGGCGGATTGCTTTGGCGATCAGTTTACGGTAATCCTGTTCAGCATACATGCTCTCAGGGATAACTTCGACTTCGGAACGATTACTCCAGACTAGACGACCGGTATGCGCATCCTGAACCATAATCCGAATCTGAACAACCGCCCGCGGCACCTTGCCGCCATTATGCGCGAGATAGGCGGCACTAGCACCGGCAACTCCCCAAAGGGCAGTATTCAAAGCATGATAATCTGAGGTTTTGGTTACGGTTGAGCCAAAAAGAGGGTGACCGCTGGTTGTGCTTTTTTTACTATCACTGAAGGGGGTGTTTTTATTTGCATTTCCGGCGACGGCACCAAGAATACCACCGATCGCCATTTTGTCCATCAACTCATAGTTCTCAGATTTTGCCAAACCAAAGAGCAGGCGTTGGCTGCTGTTAAAAAAGAAGGGCAACATGCCAACATGGAAAGGATTGAAATCATCCTTGGCCACCCCTTTTTCGAATTCAATCAAACGTCCGCGAACAATATAATCGGCACCAAAAAAATCACCGATTTTAGAAACCTCATCACTATTTAAAGAGATATGAAGAGAGCTCCCTTGACTTCCGCCAGCCATCGCCTGCCGTTTTTTATCCTTCTTTTCAAGCTCATCATTCCGGGTAATGGCATATTTGAGCTCGTCCATCATAGCTGTCGACCACTCGCCACTATCAACTTCAGAGCGCATATAGTTATTATGAGGGGTGTCGGCAAAGAAAATTTCCGGCGGTTCGATGATATGTTCGCCTAAAAGGTAATCAACCACATCCTCGCTCAGAGCCGTCATCAAACCATAACGAGCAAACTCATCCTCTAAAGATTCGTTTACCAGGAGATTGCGCCGCCAGAAAAACTCCGGACTTGAATCTGGAGTATAATCAGCAAAAGGCATAATCACAACTCGTTTACCGGACGACTTAATTTTATCGGTCGGAACCGGGCTCACCGTCTCTTTTGTCACTTGACCACAGGCAGCCGACATCAACACCATAACGATAACTAAGGCAATATATTTCAGTTTCATCGTTCAAGCTCCTTCCTTAATAAAATCATTTTCTTATACGAAAAATAAAATTGTGCTAATTAACATATCTTCATTTAACTAGTTCATAACAATGAAACCCGGCAATGTCAACTAATTAGTCAATATTACAGTAGAATCACATTGCTGAACCAGTTTTTTTCAGGCTTGTAACCCAAAACCTGCCTTATTCCCGCAAAAATCCCAAACTATAGGTAAAATCCTCACTACAGATTAGAACCCTGTAATTACATGCAAACTGCATACCACAAACAAAAAAAGGGCTCCCGTTAACGGAAACCCTTTTTTTTGAAAATAAATATGTGTTAAAGAAGCTATTCGCTCTTCGGTGTGGCCGATTTTTCCGGAGCCCCGGTTTTATCAACCTTCTCCGACGAAGTCTCAGAAGCCGGATTCACAGGCGCTGCTGGGGTTGTCGCTGCCGCCGGGGCCTCAATCGGAGCCGGAGCCGGGGCTGCGTAATCCTGCATAACGGTACCTTTAGCCCGATGTGCCGACATCACGGTCAGAGAAATTGAAGTAATCATGAATATAGCTGCAACAATCGCGGTTAAGCGAGTAAAAAACTTACCGGAACCGGAACCCCCAAAGAGGGTCTGGCTACCACCCCCACCGAAAGCCGCGCCCATTCCACCGGCACTCCCGGACTGCAGCAGGATCACGACAATCAGAATAAGACAAACAACAACATGGGCAGCGATTATAATTGAGGTCAAAGTATTTTCTCCGCTTTTATCTTGTAAGAAATTTTTGGCTGTTATAGTAAATAATGATAGAACGGCGCCATTTACCAATAAGCGCGGACAAAGTCAAGAAAAACCCGTGGTAAAAAAAATTTACCACAAAAATGATACACTCATAAAAAGTAACGGGATGGCTAAGTAATACTCAGGCCAGGGCAATCTGCAAGAATGACTCCGGATCAAGTGATGCGCCACCAACCAATAGGCCATTTACTTCAGGTTGGGCCAGAAGTTCCGCCGCATTTCCAGGTTTAGCACTACCCCCATAGAGAATCGGCACCATCTCCCCCCAGGAAAATTGAATCTCTAAAAATTTACGAATATGGGCATGCATTAAACGGGCATCTTCCGAAGTTGCGGTCTGACCAGTACCAATAGCCCAGACCGGCTCATAAGCAACAATTAACTTTTCACAGGGAAACCGATTCAGGCCACTACGCAATTGATTGCTGACAATTGCGAAAGCTTCGCCGCCTTGACGCTGTTCCAGGGTTTCGCCGACACAGAAAATCGGCACCAACCCCCCGGCGGCAACGGCTTGTGCTTTCTGCTGAAGAAGATCATCATTTTCGCCAAATAATTGGCGGCGTTCAGAGTGACCAACCAAAACATAGGCGGCTCCGGCATCCTTGAGCATAGCTACCGAAGTTTCACCGGTAAAAGCTCCAGCCTCCTGATAGGCACAGTTTTGAGCCATCAAACCGACGCCAATATCGGCACAACCTTGAATCAGCCCAGACAACAAAGTAAAATTCGGCGCCAGCAGAAGCTTTCGCTCAAGTTTTTTACCAACCAATCCTGACGCCAGCGAATCGATAAATCGCCGCCCTTGAGTCAAAGTCAGATTCATCTTCCAGTTACCGGCAATAATTTGCGGGATTAGAGCCATCAATAGTCTCCTAAAGAGCCATTACTACAATTTTCAAGCGCCTTGACAGCGGGCAGGACTTTACCCTCCATCAATTCAAGAAAGGCCCCGCCACCGGTCGAGATATAAGAGATCCGATCAACCTCACCGGCCTTGTGGACAGCAACATCGGTATCCCCGCCGCCGACAATCGTCAAGGCATAGGTACTGGCAACATTATGCACCATCCCCAGAGTTCCGCGACTAAAAATCGGCAATTCAAAAACTCCCATCGGACCATTCCAGACAATCGTTTTGGAATCCTGAATAACTTCATTAAAGAGGGTTGCCGTAGCCGGGCCGATATCAAGCCCCATCCAATCTTTGGGAATTTCCTGAACCGGCACCAGCCGGGTTTCGACATCGGGAGCAATACGGGGAGCAGCAACACAGTCAACCGGCAGATAAAAACGAACCCCCTGAGCCATCGCCTGCTCAAAGATTTCTCGAGCCTGGTCAACCATATCCAACTCTATCATCGATTTTCCCAGCCCAAAACCCTGGGCCCTGAGAAACGTAAAAGCCATCGCTCCACCCACGATTATCCGATCTACCGAATTGAGCAGATTTTTAATGGCGTGCAATTTACTAGACACTTTTGATCCGCCAATAATTGCAGTCAGAGGCCGCAACGGGTTTTTCAGAGCTCGAGCAAAATAATCAAGCTCTTCGCGCATCAGAAAACCACCTAAACAGACCGGGACATTACCGCACACCCCGACAACCGAAGCATGAGCCCGGTGGGCGGTTGCGAATGCATTATTGACATAAACATCAATCCCGGCAACCAGTGCCTTAGCAAACTCAGAATCATTTTCAGTTTCACCGGCATAATAGCGTAAATTCTCCAACATAATAACCTGACGAGGAGCTGCCGCTGAGATAACTTTCTCAACCTTTTCGCCGATACAATCATCGAGAAACTGCACCTCTTTCTTCAAGAGTCGGCTCAATCTTCTAGCTACCGGTTCAAGCGAGTACTCGGCTACCACTTTACCTTTGGGACGCCCCATGTGCGTTGCAATAACAATAGTGGCATTTTCATCAAGCAAATAATGGATACTTTTGAGAACCCGGCGAATACGCACATCATCAGTAATATTGCCGTTATCATCTATGGGGACGTTAAAATCGACCCGCATGAGAACTTTTTTTCCGTTATAAAAGCCTTCCGGAACCTGATCAATATAACGAACGCTCATTATACCCGCCCCCTCTTAAGCAGTGGTTATTAGTGCCTTACAGGTTGTTAACTCGAGTCAGAAAGTTAAATCTTCAACTTAGACCAACTTTTTCGGCAACGTAGAGAGTCAAATCATTCAGACGACAGGCATAACCCCACTCATTATCATACCAGGCCATAATCTTAATCATGGTGCCGCCCATAACATTAGTCAACGGAGCATCAATAATCGAGGAGTTGGAATTTTTATTGAAATCGAGTGAAACCAAAGGCTCATCGGAGACCGCCAGTATTCCTTTGAGTTCGTTGGCGGCGGCCCGGCGAAAAACATCGTTGACTTCATCAACACTGGTCGCCTTCTCACTTTCAAAGACAAGATCGACCATTGAGACATTGGGAGTCGGCACCCGAACCGCCAGACCATCAATTTTACCTTTGAGCTCCGGCAAAACGATACCCACGGCGGCGGCGGCACCGGTGGTTGTCGGTATCATCGACAACCCCGCAGCCCGGCCCCGCCGCAGATCTTTATGACGGGAGTCCAGAATCTGCTGATCCCGGGTGTAGGAGTGAATAGTTGTCATCATGCCCCGGATAAAACCAAAATTTTCCAGCATAACTTTAGCCGCCGGTGCCAGACAGTTGGTGGTACAAGAGGCATTCGATATCACATAGTCTTTATCAGCATCATAGATATCTTGATTAACCCCGAGAACAATGGTTGCATCAGCTTTTTTTACCGGGGCTGAGACCACCACCCGTTTAACCCCAAGGTCGAGAAATATCGAGGCTTTGTCCCGATCGCGATAGAGCCCGGAACACTCCATAACGATATCTACACCAAGATCGCGCCAAGGTACATCTTTGGGGTCGCGACTGGCAATCAGCTCAATCCGTTTGCCATTTACGGTCAGAAATTTATCTCCGGCCACAATCTCCGCATCAAGACAACCGGCTACCGAGTCATATTTTAATAGATGAGCCATCGTCTTAGCATCGTCCGTAGTACTGATGATTGCCTTAAAATTAAAACGATCATCGTTATATGCGGCACGTAAACAATCCCTGCCAATTCTGCCAAAACCGTTAAGCGCAACATTTACAGCCATAATTATCTCCTTTACCAAAGGCCTGCGATTTTAACTCTTATTACAAACCATAATGTTTAATTTCGGACAGTACAATTACCAACCCATTTAATTGCACAAAAAATCACATTAGTCAACAAATGATAAGACTTAAATAAATAAAAAAAATAACTATTCAGCGCAAATAGAAAAACACCGAATATATAGATGCATTCTAGTAAATTCCGGGGACATAACCTGATTCTCCGAAGGAAATCGGGATTGTGTACCCGGAATTTACGGGTTAGCTGAATAGTTACTAAAAAAAGCGCTACGGTCTAAACCGTAGCGCTCAATGTTTCAACAATAAGTGAGAAAATAATTGCTCGCTAATCAGCCGCCGCCGTAACTGTGCAAACCCGAAAGCAACAGATTTACTCCCAGATAGGTAAAGAGCACCGCAACAAATCCGACAATTGAGAGGGTCGCAGCTTTTACTCCACGCCAGCCCCTGGTAACCCGGGCATGAAGAAACGCAGCATAGATAAACCAGGTGATCAGAGACCAGGTCTCTTTCGGATCCCAACTCCAATAAGTTCCCCAGGCGTAGTTAGCCCACGCCGCTCCAGTTACAATACCAATGGTCAGCAGGGGAAAACCGACGGCAATCGCCTTGTAAATAAGTTCATCAAGAACCTTGGAACTTGGAAAAGCGGCGAGAACTCCGCCCGTACCTTGGCGCTCTTCATAGCGCTTTTTTAAAATATAAGTAAAACTTACGCCACAGGAGACCGCGAAAGCGGCGTAACCAAGAAAGCAGGTCACCACGTGCGAAATCAGCCAGTTACTCTGGAGAGCCGGAACCAACGGTTGAATGGTTTCATTGACATTTGGCGAAATTGTCGCATAGGCCATGCCCAGATAAGCAAACGGAGTGACAAAAGCTCCCAAAATCGAGAGCTTATATTTATATTCAATATAGAGATAGAGCATGATGATCGTCCACGAAAAGAAGACCAGCGACTCGTAAAGATTGGACATCGGCGCATGGCCAATCCCCATCTCATAGGATTCATACCAGCGCACACCAATGGCAACAGTCTGAGCTAAAAATCCGGCGACTAGAATAACCGTAGCCAAACGGGCGACAAGAGGGCGGCGAAATGCGAGATAAGCCAGATAAACCACCATCGCCGCCATGTAGACAAAGGTCACAATAGTAAAAATATATGTATTCATTACTGATCCTCATTTTTTCGTAACTATTCAGCTAACCCGTAAATTCTGGGGACACAATCCCGCTTTCCTTCGGAGAATCAGGTTATGTCCCCAGAATTCACTAGAATTCATCAATATATGATGCTTTTCCACTTACGCTGAATAATTACATTTTTTTCTAAGGCATAAAGGCTGAAGGCCCAAAGGCACATAGTTTTTTGGTTTTCCCAGCAAATTATTTCCAGGATTTGACCTTTTCTGACAACTCTTTAAACTCCTCTTCAAAGGAGGGTTGGTTCTTATTGGCATTACCAACCATAACCAGTTGCAGTCGTTTTGGTTTATCCGGATCCCGAGCCAGACGCAGCCATAAACGCCGGTGCGACATAAAGAAAGCGACATAGAGACCGAGAATCATCATAATACAACCGATCCAGACAACCCAGACGCCGGGATCTTTGTTAACCTGCAAACCGGTATAATAACGCTGTTCAATATTTTTAAAGGTGCAGAATTCAGCTGTCTTGCCATTCTCTTTTCCAAATTCGGGAAAACGCAGAAAGACCCAGAACTGATAAGGTTTAACCCCGTTACCCGGATCCCGCAAAACCATGACCGAGGGCCCCATCCGCATATAGTTCTCTTCAAATTTTAGAACTTCAATCCAACCCCAATTTTCGGGCAGGCGCAACGGGCGACCAACCTCAAGTCTGAGCGGCAACACCATACCGGTCTCACGAAAATTCAGTTCCAGATCGACAAGTCCACCATAAGCGCCATAACTGGATTGATAAAAAGTAAAACCCTGATAAGAGATCGGATGATTGACCTCAATAATTTTCTCTTTTACCGGTTTCCCATTATCGTAAATTATCAGGTCACTGGAGTACTCTTTAGGGCTACCGTTATCGTAAAACTCAACTTTAAATTTACGACATTCGACCGAGTAACCCAGGTCTACCGGAACCCGATTATCACCATAAGTGTAAAAAGAGCTGATTTTTTCACCTTCTGGAATATTAGCAAAACCCTTAATCCCGAAAACTGAACCAATAATACCACCAGCAAAAATAACAAGAACGCTTAGATGAACAAAGTAAACCCCTAAACGCGACCAGCGCCCTTTTTCCGCAACATAGTGAAATTCCGAACCATTTTTACCAGCGTGCTCTAACCATTCCCATTTACCCGCCCACAGGCTATTGAGACGTGGAAGCAAAGAGGCAGGATCATCATTTTCCAGTTTCCAGGAGTGACGCCAGACCAAAGCTGATGCCGAGGCTTTCTCCAGCGAGTTGTCCAACAATCTGGTCGGGTGTGAAAAAAATCGCCAGGTTTTGGGAAAGTGTTTCCAAGAACAGGCAATCAGGTTTACAGTCAAGAGCGTCAGAATCAGAACAAACCACCAAGAGTGGTACATATCAAGAAAACCGACGGCCTTCAGGGTCGTATAAGTTGACTCATCATAGACCTTAAGATAATCTGCTCGAAGCATATTCTGCGGGATCACGGTTCCGATAATTGAGACCAGAGCCAAGGTTATCAGCAGAAATATTGTCAGTTTTAACGACGAGAAAAAAGCCATCAAACCACTCAATAACGAGCCTTTCTTCTTCAACTCTTTCTTATTAGCCAATTTCAATACCCTTTTAGTATAGTTTTCACCGTTTTAACATAGCCGGACTTATACGTCAAGAAAAATTCTGTGCAAAAAACTTTCCGACAACGTAACTATTCAGCTTACCCGTAAATTCAGGGGACACAATCCCGATTTCCTTCGGAGAATCAGGTTATGTCCCCAGAATTTACTGAAATCATCAATATTCGGTTCTTTTTTACTTAAGCTGAATAGTTACCCGACAACAAAAACCGCCCAATAAAAAAGGCACCCCAAAACCGGGGTGCCCCTTTATATACATTCTTACTCTCTTGATCAACTATTTTTTATGACATTTCTTACAACTGGTCGGCCCCGCAGGTTTGCCCGCCGCCTTCCGATCTTTATGACATTTCTTACAACTGTTGTGCATAGCATTTTTAATATTGGGTTTGTCGCCACTTTTTCTTCCGGTGTGACACTTGCTACATTTTTCCATAGCCGACTTCCCATCCCATGTATGATGACAAGTTTTACAATCAGGGACTCCAACCGCGTGTTTTTCATGACTAAACTTTACCGGAGCTTTTTTGTCACTTTTCATCATCGGAGTAACTATCAGTTCTCCGGCTGGAGCTGTCGGAGCTGCAAAAGCGACCACTCCAACGGACAAAAAGGCTGCCACCACTACTAACGCAATAAGTTTTTTCATGAAATCTCCTCCAGCGTACTGTTTAATGTTAATTGATTAAAATAAATACCTCACTATCATGCACAGTGATTAATACCTAACATAACCATATTTTCCCGTCAAGAAAAAAGCCAAGGGGGTGTTCGAAACACAAAAAAAGCACCCTTTTCAGGGTGCCTTTTTTGTGTTTCGAGCCAGGAAACAACTATTTGATACATTCGTAAAAAGTCACGGGATGGCTAAGTTAAAATTTCGATAGACAAGATGATGTGGTTTTTCAGGCGCGAGACCATACATGTAGTATGTCGAGTGTCTGGAAAACCACATCATCGTAGGATATCGGAACTTTTTACGACGCCATCAACTATTTTTTGTGACAGGCCTTACAAGAAGTCGGCCCAGTTTTTTTGCCGGCTTTCTTCAAATCTTTATGACAATCTTTACAGTTTTTATGGAGAGCATTTTTACTGGAAAGTTTTTTACCATCTTTTTTGGCTTTATGACATTCGCTACATTTTTTCGGAGCCTCTTTACCATCCCAGGTATGATGACAGGTTTTACAATCCGGAGTCGCCGCACTATGCTTTTCATGGTTATAGATAACTGCCGGCTTTTTATGCTTGCCGTCAGCCTTGGTAATCTTAAGATCGCCAGCCGGGCCTGCCGGTGTTGCAAAAGCAACCGAACCTACAGCCAAAAATGCCGCCATCACTACTAACGCAATAAGTTTTTTCATGAAATCTCCTCCATCTTACTTGTTAAGTTAACTAACTATGTGATAAATATTACATCGCTCACGCACGCCGTATACAAAATAATAAAGACGTTGTCAAGTTAATACCAAAACAAAACATCTAAAAAATAACGGGATGGCTAAGTAAAAATTTCGATAGACAAGAAGTTGTGGTTCTCCAGGCGCGAGACCATACATATAGTATGTCGAGTGTCTGGAGAACCGCAACAGCGCAGGATATCGGAACTTTTTACAACGCCATCAACCTTAAAAGTCCTCTTAAGTCGCACATAACCGAAAACTGCCAACTTCCTCAATAGCTGCGTTAAGCTCTAAGCAACCATCGATACAATCTTCCCGACCAACTTGTCAATTCCGACAGCTATCTCTCGTAAACCCGGCCCCAGCATATAGGCCGGAGTGGTTACCAAACGATTACGCTGATCAACGACGATATCGTCAACCGGACAATCGAGGTGCCTGGCCCCGAAAGATTCAAGCAGTTTTGCCGTTGCCAAATCATTGCCGATCGTCAATTCAGGTTTAAATGCACCTAAAGCCCGAGCCAGAACTGCCGGCGCAATACAGATTGCACCTATCGGTTTTTTAACTTTATGCATCTCCTGCAGGAGCCGTAAAACATCAGGATGAACCTCAGTTTGCTCTCCAGCTAAAGCAAAATCAGATAAATTTTTCGCCGCCCCGAAACCGCCTGGCATTATCACGGCATCGATATCAGAAGCTGAAACAGCGGCCAAATCGCTGATTTCACCCCGTGCAATTCGGGCTGATTCGACCAATACATTTCGGCTCTCACTAACGGCTTCGCCGGAAAAATGATTGACGACATCGCGCTGTTCGATATTCGGTGCCAGACAAAGACGCTCAACCCCAAGACAATCTAGAGCCAACATAGTCAAGACCGCTTCGTGAATCTCCGAGCCGTCATTAACCCCGCAACCCGCCAGTAGAATTCCAATTTTTGCCATGATTACACTCCTGATCGTAATAATCTTTAAATCTATAAACTATTATCGAGGAAAAAAATGATTTTTCAATAAATTATCTTCAATCAATGGTAACGCCCGTTCTGTCTCGGATGGGGTCATTGCTGGATAATTGGCGGCCAATATAATCATATCAAACAAAAGATTAACCCGCCATTTATCTAGCTTTGACCCCGTTTATGTGGGCGAAGCAAAGTCCAAAACTACCCTCTTTCCATTAACCAACCAAATCTCTCTCTTAATTAATCCAGTTTCTCTGCCAGATAGAGGGTAGCAATCCCGAAAGTCAAACTATGGTAGCGGCATTGCCGGAATCCTGCCTCTTTGAGCCAGCCGGAAAATTCATCACAAGAAGGAAATTTCGCCACTGACTCGGGCAGATAGCGATAAGCGCTGCGCTGAGCAAAAAGCCCGCCTACCAATGGTAGAAGTTTAAAAAAATAGAGCTCATATAAAACCCTGAACCAAGCTACCCTAGGCTGGGAAAACTCAAGAACAGCAAGACGGCCGTGCGGCTCTAGAACTCGATAAAATTCTGCCAGGGCCTTCTTCTTATCAATAACATTGCGAATCCCAAAAGCGATTGTCAACAGGTCAAAATCGGCATCCGGAAATGGTAACTCTTCAGCCGAAGCCGCAACCAGTTTAATGTCGGCTTGAGCCCGATTAATCTTAATTTGGGCCAAATCAAGCATCGCTTGACTGAAATCAAGCCCGACAATCCGCGCCTGAGATGCTTTTTGGCGCAACCCCAGACTAACATCACCGGTACCACAGGCCACATCAAGAATCGACTCGGTATCTTTCCGTAAAGCCATCCGCGAGAGCGTTCGCCGCCACCCCCGATCAATACCAAGACTTAAAAGACGATTAAGAAAGTCGTAACGCGGGGCAATCGCGCAAAACATCTCATGAACTGCCTGGGTTCGATTTTCATGGTCAATGGGCTTACTTAAATTATCATTTTTCAAAATTATTCTTTCTCATCCTCGGTTTCCGAGTTAACGATATCATCAACCACTTCTGAGGTTTCCGAGGTATCTGAATTTTCTGTACTTTCAGTACTTTCTGAAGTTTCTGAAGTTGCTGAAAGTTCACTCTCTCCCCCTTCGGGGGTATCTACAGCATCAATCTCACCAAGTTCCATACGCTCTTGAAAACTGCGCTCGGCTTCCACACCTTCCGGCAGCAGAGCCACTGAAACCAGCCGTTCTTTCTCTTGGTCAATCCGAAAAACCCGAACCCCCATAGTGTTACGACCGACTACCGAGACATCGGCAACCCGGTTACGGGTAATCTTGCCCGCATCGGTAATCATCATAATCTGATCTGCGTCACTAGCCTTAAGCAGGGCTACGACACGGCCATTTCTTTCATTCACTTTAATTGTAATAACGCCTTTGCCGCCGCGCGAACGCATCGGATAATCGGCAATCGGGCTGCGCTTGCCGTAACCGTTTTCGGTAATCGTCAAAACCGTCGCCTCCTCCTCGGAGAAGATCTCTAAGCCGACCAGCTGATCATCTTCCGCCATCCGGCAGCCGATCACACCTTGCGAAAGTCGCCCGGTCGACCGCATTTTAGAAACCAGAAAATGGATCGCCTGACCCTGGCTCGTACCGAGCAAGATCGAATCACTCTCACGAGCAATTTTAGCGGCAATCATCTCATCACCTTCCCGCAATGTAATACAACGAATCCCGCTTCTTCTGATTTTTTCCAAAGAGCCAAGATCAAGTTTTTTGATGAGCCCGGAACGGGTCGTCATAATGACAAAGTTATCTTCACCAAATTCGCTTAACGCCAAAACTGCGGAAACCTCTTCACCCTCACCCAGCTGCAAGAGATTAACCAACGCTTTACCCCGCGAAGTCGTCCCGCCTTCCGGGGCTTGATAAACCTTGAGGCGGAAAGCCCGGCCCTGATTCGTAAAAAAGGTCAGATAATCATGGGTCGAGGCGACAAACATGCGCTGGACAAAATCACCATCCCGGGTCTCCATTCCCAGACGGCCGCCGGCCCCGCGATTATAGCTGCGATAAGTACTAAGCGCGGTTCTTTTTATATAACCCTGACGCGAGATCGTGACCACCATCTCTTCCACTTCAATCAGATCTTCGATCTGCAACTCACTGCCGTCATCAACAATTTCACAACGGCGTTCATCACCATAAGTTTCACGAATCTCTTCCAGTTCCTTAACAATAATATCTAAAACCAGTTTTTCACTGGCCAGAATCTCTTCGAGTTTAGCGATCAGAGCTACAACTTCAGCATGTTCCTGAATAATCTTGTCTCTCTCCATTCCGGTCAAACGTTGTAGACGCAAGTCAAGAATCGCTTGCGCCTGCCGTTCCGAAAAGCTGAAACGTCCCTTAAGCTCTTCCCGAGCAACCACCGGTGACGCCGCCGCCCGAATGATCTCGATAACCTCATCAAGATTATCAAGTGCAATCTTAAAACCCGCCAGCAGATGGAGACGCTCCCGAGACCGGGATAACTCAAACGCTGTCCTGCGACGCACAACATCTTTACGATGCTCAACGAAATAAACGAGCATCTCTTTAAGATTTAAGACCAACGGCTGCCGGTCAACAATCGCGAGCAGGGTAATCCCGAAGGAGGTCTGCATATTGGTCTGCTTAAAGAGTTGATTAAGGACAATCTCCCCTTGAGCATCGCGCTTTAGTTCAATAACAATGCGCATGCCCTGACGATCAGACTCATCCCGCAAATCTGAAATCCCGATCAGTTTTTTATGACGTACAAGCTCGGCCATTTTTTCAAGCATTTTGGCTTTGTTAACCTGATAAGGAATTTCGGTCACAATAATTCGTTCGCGACCGCTCTTCTTATCGGTTTCAACTTCGGCCCGGGCTCGCAATCGAATAATCCCACGCCCGGTCATATAGGCCGAAGCGATCCCCTCACGCCCATAGATAAAACCTCCGGTCGGAAAATCGGGGCCCGGAATATAGGCCATTAGATCAACCACCGAAATTTCCGGATCATCAATATAGGCGACCAGAGCGTTGATCACCTCGGAAAGATTATGGGGCGGGATATTAGTTGCCATTCCGACCGCAATTCCGGTCGAACCGTTAACCAGAAGATTCGGGAAGCGGGCTGGAAGGACTAATGGTTCCTTTAGAGATTCATCATAGTTGGTACCAAAATCAACGGTATCCTTATTGATATCCGCCAGCATCTCTCCGGCCAGTCGGGACATCCGGATCTCGGTATAACGCATCGCCGCCGGAGCGTCGCCATCAACCGAACCAAAGTTCCCCTGCCCGTCAACCAGCGGATAACGCAAAGAGAAACCCTGAGCCATTCGGACAATCGTATCGTAAACCGCACTGTCTCCATGCGGATGGTATTTACCGATAACATCACCGACCACGCGAGCCGATTTTTTGTAAGACTTATTCCAGGCATTACCCAGATCGTGCATGGCAAAAAGCACCCGGCGATGAACAGGTTTCAAACCATCCCTGACATCGGGCAGGGCCCGGCCAATAATAACACTCATGGCATAAGCGAGGTATGAGGTTTTCATCTCATCCTCAATACTAACCGGTATCGATTCCGGCAACAGAACCTCTGTTGGTTCCATAAATATCTCCCTTTTTCTGTTTAAAGCTTAATACATTTGTAAAAAGTCACGAGATGGCTAAGTAAAAATTTCGAGAGGCAAGATGATGTGGTTTTCCAGGCGCGAGACCATACATGTAGTATGTCGAGTGTCTGGAAAACCACATCATCGCAGAATATCGGAACTTTTTACGACGCCATCAAGCCTAACACATCTTGCATATCATAAAGTCCGGGTTCGCGACCCGCAAGCCACATAGCCGCACGTACGGCTCCGGCAGCAAAATTATCACGTGAATGAGCCCGATGGATGATTTCCAAACGCTCACCCATGCCCCCAAACATGACCATATGTTCACCGACAATATCCCCAGCCCGCAAGGTCTGCATACCAATCTCTCGTTGGGTTCGTTCACCGGTAAATCCCTGCCGGGTAAAAACCGCATCAGTCTGATAATCACGGCCTAAAGCCTCAGCGACAATCTCACCTAAATGTACAGCCGTACCGCTGGGCGCATCTTTTTTTAAACGATGGTGGGCTTCGAGGATTTCAACATCAAAATCATCCCCTAAAATAGCCGCTACTTCAGCCACAACTTTAAAGAGAACATTGACACCAACACTCATGTTAGGCGCAAAAACCAGTGGAATTTTTCGCGCCGCTTCGGCCAATTTTTCGCGCTCATCGACACTCATACCGGTCGTCCCGATAACCATAGCGACCTGCTCGGCTACCGCCCACTCCAAATTGGCCAGAGTTGCCTGCGGAGCGGTAAAATCTATCATCACCTCAGCCCCACACCCGGCAAGTTCATTGAAACTGCCGACCAGCGGCACTTCCAGACAACCGATACCGGCCACCTCTCCGGCATCTTTTCCCAGCAGAGGATGCTCCGAGAACTCCAGCGCACCTACCACTTTGGCCCCAGCCTGGGCATTCACCAGATCAACAAGCCGTTTACCCATACGTCCGGCAGCACCAGCAACAACAATCGAGCGCATCAAGATTCTCCCTTAAAATTCAAACATTCCAATATTGTGAAAAAGCGGTGCTTTATATAGAAAAAAAGGGTCAAAAAGTCAACCAATACTTATAGATTCTCGGTCTGCTGAATAGTTATCCCAAATTTTACATTCAATGCTTGACCTGATCGAATAATCTCTATAAGCTCCCCATGAACTGATACAGCAAATACCTACCAGGAAATTTACAAATAACTGGAGTTGAAGGATAACATTGATGGATTTATCACTCTACTTACAAGAAACTTCATTCATAGATATCAGCAACCCAAGCCTGCGCAACCACACCTTTAAACTTGTGGAGGGCGTCAGCAACCCCCGCGAACAGATCAAAATTATATTCTTTTTTGTCAGAGACCAGATCAAGTACAACCCCTACACCTCCTTTTTCCATCCTGAAGATTATCGGGCCAGCGAAATTCTGCGCCGAGGTGAAGGCTTTTGCATCCCCAAAGCTGCCCTCTTCACGGCCATGATGCGGATTCTCAAAATACCGGCTAAACTCTACTTTGCCGATATCAAAAACAACAAGGCCCCGAAAAAACTTACCGACATCATGGGCCACATCTTTATCTTTCACTCCTATTGTGGAGTCTGGATCGATAATCGATGGCTTAAACTGGCTCCCACCTTCAACCGTGAGATGTGTACAAAGATCAGGGTTCAAGCCAACGATTTCGACGGTTTCCATGATGCCATCCTCCCTACAGTCGATCTTGACGGAGAGACTTTCATCGAATACGTTAAAGACCGGGGTGAGGCTTACGACATTCCGTTTGCAGAAATCATTACGACATTAAACCATTGTTATGAAAATAGTGTAATCAAAAAATGGGCCCAAATATCCTCAACGGACTAGCGCCCATAGAGGCAACCTCAACCCAACTCCTTATCCTGGGCTCGATGCCGGGCCAAGAGTCACTTAATCGACAGCAGTACTACGCCCACCCCCGCAACGCTTTCTGGTTCATAATGGCCGGGCTTTTAAAATTCCCGCCCGAGTTGAGCTACCCGGAACGACAAAAAGCCCTTAAACAGAACCGGATTTCTCTCTGGGATGTTCTTGATAACTGCATCCGACCCGGCAGTCTGGACAGTGATATTGTCGGCAACAGTGAGGTGGCAAACAAGCTTGACGACTTTCACCACCGCCACTTGGAACTTCAAACCATTGCCTTTAACGGACGTAAGGCACGCCTCTCATTTACCCGTCATTTCCTCCGACACAACCAAACACGCTGGCAAAATCTTACCCTGATCGATCTCCCCTCAACCAGCCCGGCTTATGCTGCATTACGCCCGGCAAAAAAACTGGAACGTTGGCATAAAGCTCTGAGTCCATTCCTGCCGATTGCATAAGTAAATTTGTAATTCCTGGAGTTTTCCGCTATATTGAAATTTATGGAAATGCGAAACATCCTTAAACTAAGATTTCCAAAAAAGCCTTGCTCGTCTCTGAGGGTCGCCTCGCTACTGGTTCTGGCGTCACTCACGACATTGGCCATCGGTTATTTTCTTAATCTAAGCCACATCTTCCAGCCCCTCACTTTAAAGCCCGAAACCCTCACGGTTTTAACCCGCAACATTCCGACCGCTTACTATCACGGCCCGGATGGGGAGATGGGTTTTGAATATGACCTGGCCCGAGCCTTTGCCGACGAGCTTGGACTTGAGCTTGAGATAAAAGTTGTCGACTCAATCAGCGAAATACTGGCCGCCATTGACGAAAACCGAGCCGACATCGCTGCTGGCGGCCTGACCCGCACCCCGGAACGCGAGAGAGATTTTATTTTCGGACCTGACTATTTGACGATTCAGCAAGAGTTAGTTTACCGAAAAAACAGCTCACACCCTAAGGACATTGAAGATCTGAAAAATTTTGAGTTGGTCGTCCTGGCTCGCAGCAGCTACGAAGAACGTTTACGAGAACTGCGCCGAAAA
This sequence comes from Candidatus Tharpella aukensis, assembly GCA_021163445.1. Taxonomy (GTDB): domain Bacteria; phylum Desulfobacterota; class Anaeroferrophillalia; order Anaeroferrophillales; family Tharpellaceae; genus Tharpella; species Tharpella aukensis. The sequence goes on along the minus strand of JAGGWR010000030.1, from coordinate 13,716 downwards.
TGGCCGGAACTTAAATGGCAAACATCCGATGATTACAGCACCGATCAACTCCTTGAAAAAGTCTGGCTTAAAGAGCTCTCCTGCACGATCGCCGACTCCAACATTCTTGCGGCCAATCGCCGCTATTACCCCGAATTAAAAATCGCATTTCCGGTCAGTGAAAAACAATTTCTGGCCTGGCCCCTCAACTCAAAACACCGCAAACTCCAAAAAAAACTTTGTCAATGGTTTGAAAAATTCAAAAGGGAGGGTCATTTTATGGCTCTCAAAGAGCGCTACTACGGACATGTCGAGATCTTTGATTATGTTGATATCAAGATCTTTTCACGCCGCATCAAAACCCTGCTTCCCACCTACCAACCCCTCTTTGAAAAGTATGGAAAAGATTTCGGCATTCCCTGGACGTTGCTGGCCGCTAAAGCCTATCAGGAATCACACTGGAACCCTCTGGCGACAAGCTCCACCGGGGTTCGCGGCATCATGATGCTGACCCAGATAACAGCCGACCAATTAGGGGTTCAGGATCGACTCTCCGCAGAGGAGAGCATCAAGGGCGGAGCTCACTATTTTCGCCAGTTACTTGACCGGGTGCCCGACTCCTTCCCCGAAAATGACCGCCGGAATGTGGCAATGGCGGCCTACAATGTCGGCATGGGCCATATTTATGATGCCCGTCAACTGGCCCGGCTACTGGACAAAAACCCCGACCGCTGGTCGACTTTAAAAGAAACCTTACCCCTCTTGAGTCAAAAAAAATACTACCAAAAATTAAAACACGGCTACGCCCGCGGCCGAGAACCGGTGCGTTATGTCGAAAGAATCAATAATTACCATAATATCCTGGAGAAAAAACTGGGACTATTAATAGAAGATCACGATCTAAATGGCTCTTTACGGATAAGCCATACGGGAGAACTATGATGGCGTTGTAAAAAGTTCCGATATCCTACGTTGTTGAGGTTCCCCAGACACTCGACATACTACTTGTATGATCTTGCGCCTGGAGAACCTCAACATCTTGTCTATCGAAATTTTTACTTAGCCATCCCGTTACTTTTTTACGAGTTCATCATGTATTAACGATGTGAGAAAATTTTCAAAGAGAACTTCGATAGCGGGCAGAACTTCCATCAGACGGTGATCGCCGGGCAAAAGGTGAAGAGTCAGAGCATGACGCCGGGCATAGTCAACAATTAACTGCGGGGCAATAATCTCATCATGCCAGCCATGAATAATGGTACATTGCCCGGCTTTCGGCAACGGATCCTGAACTCTGCCGAACCCCGGAATTGCAATCGCCGGAGCCAACAAAAAGAGGCCGTCCGGGGAGATCTTCCGAGCCGCAACCGCCGCCACATAACTTCCCATACTCGACCCCACAAGAACCAGATGACCAGCAACAGCCGGTTGCCAATCCACCAACTTCGCCACCCGCTCGTCAGGATCAGCAATCCCCCGATAATCGATACTCTCTACCGCAAAACCACACTTTTCGGCAACCTTCGCCAGGCGTTTTATCTTGCTCCCCCAAGGCCCACTCTCCTTACCATGCGAAAAACATACGGTTCCGACTTTAACTGACATCGCAAAACTCCCCTTCAAAATGGTTAGAATAGTTACGAATTGTTTGACTTATCTTTTCCTATACGATAATTCACTTGTCTACCATATTTGTAACTATTCAGCTAACCCGTAAATTCAGGGGACACAATCCCGATTTCCTTCGGAGAATCAGGTTATGTCCCCTGAATTCACTGAAATTTATCGAATTTAGGTGTTTTTCTGCTTACGCTGAATAGTTACCCATATTTAATCCTTTTCATAAAACGAGAAAAAAGATGACTCAAAAATTCAGTGATTGCGCCCGCTGCCCTTTTGCTATTGCCGAGCGGCTCTGCCGCAACCCCAAAGGCAAAGCCCCGGCTTTTTGTCCAACCCGGGATCTTGCCCAACTAACAAAAACGAGCTTAGAGATCTATAAAAAAGATGAATATGCCGAATTTGCCCGCCAAGCCTCAATTCAAGAGGCCGAAGGTTACGCCGACAAGGATCTAGGTTATGCCCGGGTCAGACCGGCCAAAACCAGAATAGAAGAGATTGCTGAATTTGCCCGAAAAATGGGGTACCAACGTCTTGGTCTCGCCTTTTGCGTCGGCCTGCGCCGGGAAGCCAAAACCGTGGTCGAGATTTATAGTGCCCAAAATTTCGAGGTGGTCTCCGTAATCTGTAAAGCCGGTTGCAGTGACAAAGAGCTGATCGGTCTTACCGGCGACCAGAAAATCACCCCACATCAGCCGGAAGCTATGTGCAACCCGGTAAATCAAGCTCTGATCTTAAACCAATCAAAAACTGATTTTAATATTCTACTCGGTCTCTGCGTCGGCCACGACTCAATTTTTCTAAAAGAGGCCAAGGCCCCCTGCACTGTGCTGGCCGTCAAAGACCGGGTTTTAGGGCACAACCCCTTGGCCGCTGTCTATAACGCAGAAAGTTATTACCGCAGTCTGAAAAAGTAGTCACTCAACTTTCTAACTGTAAATATTCGGCTTTACTTTCAAACTGTCAAAAAGTGGGGTCAGACCTTCAGTTCTGACCCCGTGCGAAGCAGGGCGAAGCAAAATTCACTGCTTTTCTCTGCAAATTAAGCGCCAATCACAACAAACCGAATATTTACAGTCAGAAAGTTGATATAGTCACAATCTAATTCAAGACCGACATCCGGCCCCCATCCATCTCCAAAACCTCGTCGGCAACTCTCTTCACTTGGGCCTGATCGTGTGAGACCATGAGCAGCGTGCACTGTTCTTTCAGAACCAGCAGCAGGGACTCGATTTTGCGCGCTGCCTTTTCATCAAGCGACGAAGTGGGCTCATCGAGAAGTAAGATTTCGGGCTGAAGAATCATCGCCCGAGCGATACAGAGACGTTGCTGCTGACCGCCGGAGAGCGTACGGGCATCATCACGCAAACGGTCTTTCACTTCCGGCCAAAGGAACGCCTGCCTAAGTACCATTTCGACTTTTTGGCCGATGCCATCCTTTTTTTTCATACCCGCCATTTGCAAAGGCAAGGCCAGATTTCGATAAATGCTCATGGGCAGCGGATTGGGAATCTGAAAAACCATCCCGACCTTTCTCCGGAGCCAGCTCAGAGATATAGCCCGACCATAAATATCAAGCTTTTCATGATCAAGAAACAGGCTCACTCGGCCGCTCATTCGAGCCCCGTTCAGCTCTTCCCAGAGACGATTTATGATCATCAGAAAGGTCGATTTTCCGGAACCGGAAGACCCGGTAATAGCGGCAATCGACGACGAACCAAAACCGACACTGATATTGTCCAGAATTTGCTGTTTACCGTAATAAAAAGAGAGATTTTCAATTTCAATAATTTTTTTCATAGTTTAATCAATGATGATGATAAAGTAAACGCGCTGTAACCTTTTTTCGAATCAACCAGGCCAACGTAAAAAGCAGGGCGCAGAGGCTCAAAAGGATCAACGCCGCCCCAAAACCCTGCTGTAACTCCTGTTGATTGCTAAATTGTGAAGCCATATAGTAGATATAAAAGGGTAAAGCCTCATAGCTGTTAAAAAGCGAGCGCGGAATTCCGGCCGAGACCACGACTCCGGTCAACATGATAACCGCAGTATCTTCTGCGGCCCGACCGATTGCCAGAATAATGCCGCTGAAAATTCCCGCTGCAGCCTGAGGTAACAGAACAAAACGAATAGTTGTCGCCTGATCCGCACCTAAGGCGGCTGAGGTCAAGCGCAGCGTGGTCGGCAACTCTTCCAAAGCCGTCTGCGTGCTGCGAATCAAGTAGGGTAAAACAAGCAAGGCAAGAGCCAAAGCGGAGATCAGTAGACAGGGAGTTAAAAAAGTAAAACGTTTATGCAAATAGATGGTTAGAGAAAAACCAAAAAGACCGATAACAATCGAAGGAACACCGGCAAGCAGATCAAAAATGAGTGAAAAAAAACTTTTGCTTCTTTTCCCGGCATACTCGGCCAGATAAATTCCGGCCCCAAGCCCGAACGGCAAAGCCGTAACCAAAGCCAGAAAAATCAGGAGCAAGGTACCAATGATCGCCGGTAGAAGGCCGTCGCTCACCACTCTTTTCAAGAGTAAGGCATCCCCAATAGCGGTACCGCCAAAGATCAGATCAAAGCCTAATGCCGGCAATCCTTGAGTCAGAAGAAAAACCATAAACGTGCCGAAAGCACCAACCAGAATCAGGCCACAGAGCCAGGCAAAGACATAAAGCAGAAAATCAAAGACTCTGGTCATGACTTGATTTCGCATAATTAAAGTGCAGGCAACGTAAGCTTAATGTCAGTACTGCCGTCCACAAATAGAGAATAATACCGCAGGCAAAGATAGTCTTAAATTCGATACTGTCAAAATCGGCCGCCATCACCAGAGCGATATGGGCCGTCAAGGTCCGAACCGAGTCAAGCAGCGATTCCGGCTGAGCCGTTGCATTTCCGGCCACCATCAAGGCGATCATGGTATCACCCAAGGCTCTCCCTAAAGCCAACAACAGACCCGTAATAATCCCCGTCCGCGCTCCCGGCAAAATCACATGTAAAAGTTTCTGTCGCCGCGTGCCCCCCAGAGCCTCAAGAGCGCGTAGATGGGTTGCGGGAATGGCCGAAAAACTTTCAAGAAAAACCAAAATCATAGTCGGCGAAATGAGTAGAGCCAGAAGCAGAGCGGCGCTCAAAATACACATCCCGGAGCCCCGGGAAAACCATTCACGCACCAAGGGAACCAAAAAAAAGATGCCGACAAAGCCATAGATCACAGTGGGAACTCCGGTCATCATCTTGACCACCTGATGAAGAAACCGAGCCAGACGGCGGGGTGCTAACAGATGAATAAGAATGGCGTTACCGAGACTTAAAGGAAAGGCGATCAGCAGGCTTAAAGAGACGATGGCACAAGTGCCGCAAATGAAGGGGAAAACACCATAAAGCCCCTGGTCGGGAGCCCAAGCTTGAGTCAAAAGAAGAGTTAGTGAATGAACTGAAAAGAGCGGCAGCCCGAGCATTACCATAAAGGCAAAAATCGACAGCGTCAGCAAAACCCCGACGACGGTCGCCGCAAGAAACAGGAAACGACTGTCTAAAAGGCTGCTCGAGAATACCCTTTTTCCCCAGATCTTCGTCATCTCGCCGCCGGGATCAGGCCCTTTTTAGCGATAATTTCCCGCCCGCTCTGGCTGAAAAGAAAATCGATAAAACTTTTTGTCAGACCGTCTCTCTCACCCTTGGTGTTACTATAAAGACCGCGCACAACCGTATACTCCCCTTTTTGCACGGCTTCCAGGGATGGCTTAACCCCGTCAAGAACAACCGCAGCCACGGACTTATCAAGATAGCCAATCGAAACATAGCCAATCGCGTAGGGATTGTGAGAGACACCAGCTTTCATCGCCCCGTTGGAGGCGACCACCAGGGCTTTATTGGTGATCACTTTTTTAGCCAAGGCTTTTTTCCAAAAGACATTGCGCGTGCCACTGGCCTCATCCCTGGTAAAAACCGTAATCTCCTTATCAACACCCCCGACCTCTTGCCAATTTCGCAAACGTCCGCTAAAAATATCCTGCAACTGCCCCTTGGTCAAAGCTTGAACCCGGTTATCCCGGTGGACAATTACGCCAACCCCATCAAACGCCCAGCGATGGAGAACGAGGCCATACTTCTGAATCTCGTGCTCAGTCGGCTTCCGGCCGGAATTACCGATATCGACCAAGCCTTCACCAACCTGTTTAATTCCAGCCCCGGAACCGCCGCCGGCAATCGAAATTTGAATATCCGGGTACGCCTGCATAATTATTTTGGACACCTCTTTCATAACCGGGATATGGGCCGTACCGCCGGAAATCCTGAGAACTCCGGTTTGCCCCCTAAAAGCCGCCGTCGATTCCGCTTGAGCCGCAGAATTAAAAAAACAGAGAAAACTTAACAGAGCCAACAAGACGGCGTATTTAAAAGAGCTACTCTCTTTTTTAAAAGTGAACCAAAACATTACATTTCTCCCAAAAGTAAAAATCTAAAAAGTCTATGAAAAACATATGTTACTACCATAAACCTATAAATTAAATCCAATTGGAATCATCTATACAAACTTCCAACAATATAGTCTTATTCAATGAAAAAATTACGTAACTATTCAGCTAACCCGTGAATTCAGGGGACACAATCCCGATTTCCTTCGGAGAATCAGGTTATGTCCCCAGAATTCACTGAAACCCATCAAATTTAGGTGTTTTTCTGCTTTCGCTGAATAGTTACAAAATTACAACTATTCAGCCAATCCGCAGGTTACCCTTTAACGAAAAACCGGGTAACTAGAGGTCGTCAAAACTCTCTAGTTACCCGGTTTTTAAAAATCCGCCGGATCTAATCAACAAACAATTTACAACTTCATTCTCTCCCGCTAAAAATACAAAACTTTATCCGCCCCGTCAACAGCTCCCCAGACATCAGGCAGCTTAACCGGAACTATAAAATCTTCAATATTTGATGTATCATCCACAGATTCGGCAAAGCCGTTAAGAACATGAAAGGTTGCACAGGAAGCGATCGTAACCCCCAGCTGATCCTTCTGAAAACGGGCCATCTGCTCCAGATTATCTGGCAGATCGGCAGCGTTAAGACCATCCAATTGGCCAGCAATCAACTCCTTGGTTTCCTGGGTGATAACCAGTTTCGCCAACTCACCTTTTTTGACCATGCTGACGGCATTGGGCCCATAAAATATGGTAACGTTAGGCACATTGCTTAATTTTTTTGCCATAAAAGCAACCACATAACTGGCATATTGATTGGCAGGCTCGGTAGTCGCAACAATTAACAACAAATTTTTAGTCTCAGACATTTTTCCCTCCTCCTGATTCAGTTAGACAGCTCAATAAACCCATTTCAAAACAATGAGTTTAATATATATGCCAAAATTCCAACCATGTCCAGATAAATATTATCAGTAATTTACAGGCAGGAACCCGCCAAGCTTGATACCGTCGTAAAAAAACCTCCGAACTTTTTAAGTAACTATTCAGCGTAAGTAGAAAAGCACCTAATTTTGATGGATTTCAGTAAATTCTGGGGACATAACCTGATTCTCCGAAGGAAATCGGGATTGTGTCCCCGGAATTTACGGGTTAGCTGAATAGTTACCAATTTAATTGATTAGCATGGCGGATGCAGCACCTATTTTATTATTTGACAATTGTCTTTTGTACGGTTATCTTTCAGAAACATACAATCCCACGAAAATTATAAGGTAAATATCATTATGGCTCACAACACAACCAAGTCCAGTTATAACCAGTTAGCTGACAGATTGAATCGCTTTCCTCAGGGCGCACCCCCTTCAGAACTACTCTTCAAGATTTTGAAAATGCTTTTCAGTGAGAAAGAGAGTCGACTGGTTGCCCTCATGCCGATCAAACCTTTCACAGCGAAAAAAGCGAGTCGCATCTGGAAAATGAATCTGACCAGCACACAAATGGTGCTGGATGAATTGGCGGGTCGCGCTATTTTAGTTGATATCGAACAAAATGGAGAGTCTGTCTATGTGCTGCCCCCGCCAATGGCGGGTTTTTTCGAGTTCTCGTTAATGCGGGTGCGCGATGATATTGATCAGAAGGTTTTAAGCGAACTATTTTATGAATACTTAAATGTGGAAGAAGATTTCATCAAAGATCTATTTACCCGAGATCTAACTCAGGTGGGGCGTGCCTTTGTTCAGGAACCGGCATTATCTAGGGAAAATGCACTGCATGTTCTCGATTATGAGCGGGCAACCGAAGTCATTAAGGGTGCCTCTCATCGAAGTGTCAGCCTCTGTTACTGCCGCCACAAAATGCATCACCTAGGCAAAGCCTGCGATGCACCGCAAGAGATATGCATGACCTTTAACAACGTTGCCGCATCACTTGTTAAACACGGCCACGCCCGTTCGTTAGAGGTGGAAGAGAGCCTTGATTTATTGCAGATAGCTTACGAACACAATCTGGTTCAGTTTGGTGAAAATGTTCGCGAGGAGGTAACTTTCATTTGCAACTGCTGCGCCTGTTGCTGTGAGGCTTTGACCGCAGCCCGGCGTTTTGCAATTTTAAGCCCGATTCATACAACCAATTTCATTCCGGTTATTGCTAAATCTGATTGCAACGGCTGTGGCAAATGCGTAATCGCCTGCCCGGTCGAAGCGATGAGTTTGGTTTCAGCAAATAATCCAGTCAAACCCGAAATGAAAGTGGCAAAGCTGAATGAAGATATCTGTCTTGGCTGTGGGGTTTGTGTTAGAACTTGCGCAAAAGGTAATATCCAGCTAAAATCCCGATCGAGCCGGGTTATTACCCCTCTGAATGGAACCCACAGAGCGGTATTGATGGCCATTGAAAGAGGCCAGTTGCAAAACCTCATTTTTGACAACCGGGTTCTCTGGAGTCATCGAGCCATGGCCGGAGTTCTAGGTGTCATTCTAAAACTTCCGCCATTCAAACAGATCTTGGCCAATCAACAGGTTAAATCACGTTATCTGGAAGCCCTGATTAATCACATAGAAATCTAGATGGTTATTTGAAAACTGGATTTAATAAAATACTAGACAAAAATGGTAAATTGATATAATCCTAAAAATGAAACAGTGGTTTACCATAGTTTCTTAAAAAATTGTACTGTCTTTCGGGTTGATCCTTCCTTAGCTCATAAGTAGAAACCAATCAATGGATATTTCAGTTACAGATCAAGAAGTTTTTATAAAGAAACAGATTCGCAAGGAGCGCTTACGACTCCTTTTTGCGCAAGGAAAAATATCCAACCTTGCCGTTTTTTTAGGCGTTCTCATCTGTGTCACTTTTATCCGTCACATTGCCCATTTGTCCCTACTTTATCAATGGCTTATGGGGATGTTATTTCTGGTTTGCTGCCGCTGTTTTTTGATCTACCAGCACCGACAACTGAAAAATGATGAAAGAACCCTTCAAGCACAGATGAACCGTTACGTTTCAGTTACGGTGCTGATCGGACTGGGCTGGGGAATAGTACCTTGGCTCATTGAAGATTATTCCCCCATTTTTCCCCAGGTAGTGATCATTTTTCTAATGCTCGGTGTGGTTCATTCCGGAATTTCCATTCTCAGAGCCCACCGCTTGGCCCAAGCTCTCTATATATCCTTTCTTCCCATTTCAGTAGCCCTGCGCTATCTCTTCACGGGGCAGAATCCCCAACCAATCTTCGCCGCCTGTTCAATTATCTATATTGTGTTTATGCAAATTTTAGCCGCCCGCGAACATCAAACCTTGATTACCAACCTCCATTTACGTTTTTTAAATGAACGGCTTCTGGTTGACATGAAAAAGGCTAAAGAAAGCGCCGAAGCAGCAACCCAACTCAAGAGTGAATTTCTTGCCAATATGAGCCATGAGATCAGAACCCCGATGAATGCCATCATCGGTATGACTTCTTTAGCTCTCGACACCCAACTAGATCATCAACAGAGACACTATCTTGAAACAGTTAAGGATTCAGCCGATAGCCTACTGGGAGTAATTAACGATATTCTTGATTTATCAAAACTTGAAGCAGGACTGTTTAAATTGATTAATCACCCTTTTTCTCCTCAACACCTGTTAACCAGAGTACTCTCAAGCTTTGCTTATGCAGCCCGAAGAAAGGGTCTTAAACTTGATTATTCTGTCGATACAACAGTCCCCTTAGCTTGTCTCGGAGATGAACAGCACCTGCGTCAAGTGCTTACAAACCTAGTTGGTAACGCCATTAAATTTACGGGGCAAGGCAAGATTGCCATTCGAGTGCGCTGTTCTGAAATGGAACTGAATAATCAAAAAAAGATTCTTCACTTTTCAGTAAGTGATACCGGAATCGGCATTCCTCAAAGTAAATTAGAGACAGTTTTTAACAGTTTTGAGCAGGTCGATGGTTCTTTTTCAAGAGAATATAAGGGTTCCGGCTTAGGGCTTGCAATCAGCAAACAGCTTGTCAATCTAATGAACGGCAGAATTTGGCTGGAGAGCAAGGTCGGCCAAGGCTCGATTTTTAATTTTACGGTCGAGCTTGAGACCTGTTCTGAAAGTCACCTATTCAAAACAGTATCGGCTGATAGTGGAAAAATTTCCACTCTTATGGTACTTGTAATTGAGGATAACCCGGTTAATCAAGAGGTGGCAACAGGAATTCTGGAAAATTCCGGACATCGGGTGGTGGTTGCTGAGAATGGCATGCAAGGCCTCAATGTACTGGGCCAAAAGGATGTCGACGTTGTTCTTATGGATGCCCAAATGCCAGTTCTTGATGGTTTGAGTACAGCCCGAGTGATTCGCGCCTTGGAAACAAATAATCCTGTATCGATTAAATTGCCCCCCCCATTGCAGACACAACTAATATCTCGGCTGGCCAACCGACACCTACCAATTATAGCCTTGACGGCTCATGCCATGGCCGGAGATCGAGAACTCTTTCTTGATGCTGGAATGGATGATTACATCAGTAAGCCTTTCAATTCCGAGCAACTAAATAAAATATTAAAAAAAATTATTAGTGAAAGCAATTTATCGCCCCATAATATTGCTTTTCCAAAAAAAGATAAAAGCTCCGACAAGCCTCAAGAAAAGAATAATCATGACATCTCCCTGACCGAAAAAGCGATCTCTTTTCTTACGGATAGTGCCCAATTCAACCAACAACAGACGGAAAGAATCATTCCCAAATTACGCAACAGTATTATTAACAATATGAACAAAGCTGAATCAGCAGAAATAATTAATGACTTAAAAACGTTAGCTGAATCAGCGCATACATTGAAAGGAAGCCTCCTTCAATGTGGTTTTTTTGACTTGGCCGAGGATGTTCAGAAAATTGTTAGTCTCGCACAAGAGCGCAAAAACGTAAACTACTCGGAAAGGCTGCACGACTTACGACAAAAACTGAATAGCTTTACACTTTATCATGACTCTCCATTAAAAATAAAAACTTGATACAATTAATAAAGCAATAAGAGGATGTTCAATGGAAGGGAAAAAAGTCAGTGAAAGCATGGATCCTCTCACAAGTCATGCTCCCGCAGGATGCAAATCCTGCGGGCAACATCCATGGTGGGGTTATTATGAAATTGATCGACAACGCCACCGAAACCGGGATCAAAACCAATAAATCACTCCTTCTTTTGCAGCCATTTGTCGAGACCGGCAAATGGCTGGTGGGTGGTGGATGGTTTATGATTAATACTTGATGCCGTTTTGGCAGGTGTCACTTTCTCGGGGTGTTTCGTGTGCTCATAGTCATGGCAGTAGAGACACAACAACTCCCAATTGCTGCCGTCCGGCGGATTGTAGTCGTGGTCATGATTTTTGTGATGGACAGTCAGCTCACGCAGTTTTTTGCCGCCAAATTCACGTCCACACCGGGCACATATCCAGGGATACATTTTGAGCGCCCGTTCCCGATAGGTTCGGGCGCGCAGCTCTTTATCCCGCCGCTGTTCAGCAAGAGCACCTTCCAGCTTATCTTCCTCGTTGAATCCCATTTGGGTTATACCTCCTGCGATTTTCTTATAACAATAAGGGCACTGCTACCCAACTCATGTTTTCTGCTTGACCTCGTTGCAATATCTGACACAGAGGCCGCAATGGATACAGAATGAGGATTCTTTTTCAAAACGGTCTTTATCGGCGCCATACTCTTGAGTCAGATCCTGCAAATCCCGAAAGGTTCCAAGGCCTCGTCAAGAAAGGGGGGATCTTTATCTTTGACAAAAATAGTGCTGCCAATCGATCGGAGGCTATCCTTCTGGGTCAGGCACTAAAGTTTTCCTGATTCATCTAAGAACTGAATCACTCTTAGGGATTCTGCGACACCTGTCGTACCTCTCATGCTGATTACTACTGAGATGGTCTCAAGAAATTCTTCCTTGGTTGCACCTGATTCCAATGCCGCCTCAGTATGAAACAGAACGCAATTCTGACATCCAGCACCAAGAGCCATAGCTAACGCCATAAGATGTTTAGACTTTCTCTCCAGAGCTCCATCTTCATAGGTTTCACCAATCTGGGCCATAAGTTGTTTGCCCTGTTTCGGCATTATTTCCAGAACGCGACCAAGCTGTTTTTTGCGATTGTTATTTAAATCAATTTGGCTTTCCAACATAATCTTTCTCCTTTTGCGTGAAATGGTTCCATTTAGTATGACCGAGGCCATTATATTTTAAGATTCGCTAGTTGCAAAACCAACCCCCTCCAAGCACTTCTACCAACCTGAAAAAATAGTGTCAATCTTTTTCACTATAAACCGTTATGATTTTATCATCGGCATCACTCTCTCATTCCCCAAAAAGGAAGTAGAGCCAATTGATCGGTAATCGACAACTGTAACTTGAGTATTTAAGATTAAAACAGTAGTCGATAACTGCAAATTGAAAAAACAACTTGACTAAACTCCAACAGTTTCATAATATAACTATAGGTTACATCAATAATGTGAGCGGGATTTAATGGGGGGAGGGGGACATGCCAAATATTACCATAAGAAATATACCAGATGTTTTGTATCATGATATAAAACATTTTGCCCAAAAAGATCATCGCTCCATTAACAGCGAGATTATTCATGGCATATTTGAGTATATCTCAAGAAAAAAATCTGCGGTCACAATGATTGAAGAGATAAAAAAAATCCATGAGAATATCGATGTAAACGGGTTTGAATTATCTCCAAAAGAGATGAAAAAAGTTATTGAGCAAAGCAGACCATGATTGTTGTAGACACAAATATTATTTCATATCTGTTGCTGCCAAATGAAAAATATAATCAATTGGCATTCAATCTCTATGAAAAGGATAAAAACTGGGTTGCTCCCTCTTTGTGGCGTTATGAATTTTTAAGTATTTTAACTTTATACCAACGTAAAACAATCATTAAGCCCAACATAAGTAAAATATTATTCAAAAAAGCTCTTGAAGTTGTTGAGTCACGAGATTTAATCAATGTCGACCATGTATTTAACGCAATTGAAAATAGTACACTGTCAGCTTACGATTGCAATTTTGTAGGAGTGTCAAAAGAGACCGGCTTACCGTTAATTACTGAGGATAAAAAAATCCTGACTCAATTCTCCACAATTGCTGTCAGTATGGAAAAATATCTTCATAACAATTAAAACATCTCTTGCAAAATGAGTAATTATGGTAGCACTTTATGAAAGCTAAAAAAAATCTGATGAAAACAAGCCAGCAAAACACGACATTCATACCTACCTGATTGACCTTTTTTAGACTGGAAAAGTAAAGTGCCTCATATAAATAAAAAAACCGACCTTGGAAGGGGCCGGTTTTTTTATAAATCTCTATGAGTAGAATGATTATTAGGTTAGTTTCGGCGTAAACAAAGCCTGAGACAGAACGTAGGCGGCTTGCAGGGCTTCTGTCGGACAGAGAGGAAAGCACTCTTTGCAGTCCCAGCACTCTTTGGCGGCGATCTCTGGGATAAAACAGATCTCTTTGCGAGAGCCTCGGTCAACAAAACCAACCGCGTTTTTCTGTTTAACCTCGTTGCAATATCTGACGCAGAGGCCGCAATGGATACAGAATGAGGACTCTTTTTCAAAGCGGTCTTTATCGGCGCCATACTCTTGAGCCAGATCCTGCAACACGAATGAGTCCGGGGCATGGGCCAGGTAGAGCTCTAAGATCA
>JAGGWR010000136.1 GCA_021163445.1 Candidatus Tharpella aukensis | reverse complement strand
TCGTCGCCATAGGTCCAGGTGTTGACCCGGTTAGAGATAAAATCGGAGTTGGGGACGATGATATCCTCGCCTTCGACAGTGTGCACAATCGTTGTTCGGATTGTCATTTTTTTTACTTCGCCGACGAGGCCATCACCGAGATGGACATAGTCTCCAACTTTGATGCTCTGTTCGGTCAGGAGAATAATGCCGCTGATAAAGTTATTGGTGATTGTTTGCAGGCCAAAACCGATCCCCACACCTAGAGCTCCGAGAATAATGCTGAGCTGACTTAAATCGAGTCCGGCCGTCGAGAGGATAATCAAGGTTCCGAGCAGCAGGGAGATGTAATAGCCCAGAGTCGTAATCGAGTTGATGGCTCCAATTGACATCCCCATTTTTTTTTCCAGCAGGCGGGCAACTTGTCGGCGCAGCAGACGGATGCAGACCACACCTGCGAAAAGGAGAAGAACGATCTTTAGAATGATATGCAGGGTTATGGCCGAGGTGCCAATCGAAAAAAGAGGGTAGTAGATAACGCTTTGCACACGCTCTTGAAAACCGGCCAGGTAGAGAGCGCTCCAGGTGCGAATACGTTCGCTGCGACTGATGGCAAAATTGCTCAAGTCGATAATCTGCTCGATCTCGCGTTTTGCATTTCTGATATCCTGATCATTTTCGGATAGTGCCAGAATAAGTTTATCTATATTTTCATTGACTTTGTCCGCCTGTCGGGTGAGGGTTGCCAGGGCTTCACGCAGTTGCGGTGTCTTGGCAGCGTCCTTCTGATTATGGATGGTTACCAGTTTATGGGTCAGGCTGGAGCGGGCCAGGGTCACTGTTGAAATAGATGTGGTCGTGGCTTCCTGTTTACGCTCCAGCTTGTCAATCTCCGGTGACCACTCTTTGATGAAATCGGTAAGGCGGTTCTGTTCGCCCTCCAGCTCATAATTTTTCAACCATTGCAGGCGAAAATTGCTTTTTAAAATTTTGATCTCACAATTGAGACGGGTCTGGTTGATCAGGTGAATGCGCAGTTTTAAGGCGTCAAGGATTAATTCAATGCGCTCTTTCTCTGCCCGCAGGCTCTCTTTCAGATTGTTCTCTTTCGTCGCATCCAGTTTGGTCAAGGCCGCATCAAGTCGGGCCTCATAGATTAGAACCCGGCTGTTGAGTTGTTGGTATTCAGCACTTGTGGCTTCAGTTTTACTTTTAAAAAGAGATTGACGCTTATCTTGTAGCTTTTGCGCCTGGTTAATGTCTTCCGGCGTGACTTTAATGTTGGTAAAGGCATCTTTGACCCATGTTGCGGCAATCTTCTTACTCTCACTGAGTTCTGTGAGCCTTTTTTCCAACTTTGGTTTCTTGATTTTGAGAAGAGCGTACTCGCTCTGCAGATTTAGGAGTTTGCCATATCTTTCGTAGAGCAAAAGATGGTTGTCGGCATCAGTTTTCATGAGTTTGGCATATTCAGAAAGTTGGCCGACGGCACTCTCCTTGAGGCTTATCAAGCGGCTTTGCAGGAGGGCAAATCTTTTGCTGTTTTCAGTCTGCTGAATGCTGACCTGTCTCTGAAAAGCGATTATTTTGTCAAAATTCTGGATACTGTAGGGCGGGCCTTCAATTGTGGGCTGCTTTAGAGCTCCAGATAAGGTTCGGGATAACTCCGTCAGCAGGATTTTGTTTTGCAGTGAAAGCCCCTGAAAAAGATCTTTTACCGCAGTCGCACTGCCCTGAATTTTTTGACCGGTATTTTTATCAGCAGTTTTATCGATCTCAATTATGATCTGTTCGATTTCAGCCTGTTGTTGACCGATAAAGGCAGTGATTTCGTCAATGGATCCCTTAAATAGTTTGTTCTCCAAGGGGGTGCTGACTTCCGGCGGTTGAGCCTGACTGCTCAAGACCGGCAAAAAAATGATTGAGATGAAAAGTAGGAAAGAGAAGAAAAGTTTTCTGAAAGTCGGCATAGTCATGGTTGGAAACCTTTTGCAATGGGGCTATTGTCACATGAGCTAGGAGGCTGCCCGAGAATGCCATTCCCCCGATTGTAGAGACAAGGCATGCCTTGTCTCTACATCAAACCGAGGAAATAAACGGGAAACAAACGCGCGGGAAACAAACGGGGTCAGACCCCAATTTAATTAAAAAAGTTAGTTCGCGGGCAGCCTCCTAGTCTAGGATCAGGCGTTGGGGGTCGCAACGTTCGCGCAGGATTTTAAGCTCTTTTGCGGTTGGTGGGGGGAACTCTTCGGCCTCTCCCAGATCAAGGGGAAAACCGGTATTTTGTTGAATCTCTGCGGCCGTGACGCCGGGGTAGGTTGCGGCCAGGTACATCTTTTTACTTGTTTTCGCAAAACGCAAAATTCCCAGGTTGGTGATGACGGTCTCGGGCCCTCCCGGCCCAAGGCCGATTCTTTCCCGGCCGCCGGGGCCGTCGATCCAGCCGGGACTTGTAAAATAGTCGAGTTTTTCGACGAATTTTCGTTTTTCGTGCTGCATGAAGATGATTGTTCGGTTAACAAAACTCGCGACATCGCAAGCCCCGCCGCTGCCCGAGAAACGGGTGTCGGGTTGATGATAATCACCGATGACGGTTGAGTTTAAGTTGCCGTAAATATCGATCTGGGCGGCCCCCAAAATGCCGACCACCCGGCTACCGGTAAACCGGTTTTGCATCGTCGCAAAGGCTTCGGCCAAGCCCCCGTTAACAGCAGTGGCATGCATGACCCGTGAATCGGCCACCGCCAGCGG
>JAGGWR010000055.1 GCA_021163445.1 Candidatus Tharpella aukensis | reverse complement strand
CGTATTTTAACTGTCGTACATACTGAACGAGGAGATAATGTACGGTTAATCAGCGCTAGAAAATCGACGAAAAACGAAAGGAAATTTTATGAAAACAATGACTAACGACCCCGATATGCTGGAGGAATATGATTTCAGCAAGGGAGTGCGTGGAAAATATGCACAGAGGTGTGCCAAAGGTACAAATCTTATAGTTATCGACCCTGATGTGGTTCAATATTTTCCGGATCATGATTCTGTTAATGAAGCTTTGCGATCATTGCTCCCCATAGTCGAAAGGCAAGCAAGAAATTTTACAGAACAAGGCGGTTAACATAACCAACTAGGGTAAAAAAGCAAAAAAAGGAAACTGATTCTTAAGTAAAATTTCTGTTTTTTCAGCACTCATTACGCTGAACAGTTACTAAACCATAAAAAAAGAGGTACCGGTCAAAACCGATACCTCTTTTTTATTGTTTTTACTTTTGATTTTTTCGTCTGTTTCGCAGCCTTTAGGTAGCCACTAACATCTCAACCTCGGATCCAAGAATTTTATGCAATTTCTTTAAGGCGTTACTCTCTAATTGACGAACCCGCTCACGGGTAATGCCAAGTTCATCGCCAACATCCTGCAACGTCTTGGAAACCCCGGCAAAAAACCGCCCGGCAATAACCTCCTGTTCGCGAGAAGTCAAATTTTTCAAGGCTTGATCAATCATCACTCGACGATTAACTTCAGTCTCTTTGGCCAACAGCAACTCCTCCTGACCATCGCTCTCATCGGCCAGAAGATCAAGATAAGTGGTATTACTGTCGGTAATTGAACGATCCAAAGAGAAGTCACGAGCGTTTAGGCGCTGGCAAAAATCTCTGACTTTAGCATCATCATCTGAACCATCGGTCAAAGCATTGATCTCAGCCGTATCAAGTTCATCGCCTTCGAGAAAACCTCTAATCTTACCCAGTTTGAAAAAAAGTTTCTTTTGCAGCTGAGTGGTACCGACTTTGACCAAGCTCCAGGAACGAATGATATAGTCCTGAATATAGGCCCGAATCCACCAAACAGCATAAGAGATCAGACGATAACCGCGATCGGGATCAAATTTTTTCACGGCTCGCATCAGACCCATATTTCCTTCCTGGATCAGATCCATCATCCGCATCCGATAACCCCGGTACTCACCGGCAATCTTGACGACAAAACGAAGATTGGCAGTCACCAAACGATGAGCTGTAGCAACCTCATTATATTTTTTATAACTCTGAGCCAACTCGACTTCCTCTTCCGGGGTCAGTAAAGGAGTACGGTTGATCTCGGCGATATAGCTCGAAAAAGAGTCAGTAGTGACTAAAGCTAATGACTTTTCCATTATTTAAAGACCTCCACAATTATTAGCACTCTAGTGTGATGAGTGCTAATATATCAAAGAAGCCAAATAAAGCAAGAAAAATATCTATAATTCTTTATAATTAGAGGGAGTTAATCAGGAAGCAATCAGTATTTACGGATGGCTAAGTGAAAAACTTCAGATGCGAGGCGTGCAAATTTGAAGGAATGAGGCATACATTAAGGTACGCCGCAGTGACTGAAAATTTGACACAACGAAGCAGATGAAGAGTTTTCACGACGCCATCAGCGGTTGCCCATGGGGATACCGAATTCTCGATAAATACGAAAGAAAAAGTGGGGATACCTATCGGGATTGGCGATAAAAGGCTGACTAGTTACAGGATCAATCTTCTCAAACTCGGAAAAAATCTTCTCTTGAGCACTATAATCGAAAGCATAAATCACATCTGCATGAATCCAGTGCCCTTTCCAGGGCATGAAGCGACCGGCTAAAATCCAGTCATCATCAGCAATTCGCGCTATTATCGCATTATCTAAAACTATCCCTTCGCAATCTGGAAGTAACGGTTTTAAGTCAAGAAAACGACGCTCACGCCGGGCCGTCATTTGAAAAAGTGAAAAAACAGTCTTTTCCTGATAGGCTTCAAGAAGCTCTTTTTGCAGGACGGGAAGAAACTCTTCTGTTTGTTGCTCAAGATAGACTTCCACCGGTGTGCGCCCGTCAAGCAACTCCCGAAAAATCAAGAGATCAACCAGAGCGCTGGAATCACCGCCTTTTTCCAACTTCAGTTTTCCATCCTTACCCATCAGCCCCAACTCTTTGCCAACCCGCGCAATCGTCGGGCCGTCAAAAAACTTGGCCACCGCAGTGTTGACTTTAGTCATCCTCTGCTGCAAAAGATTATGCTCGCGCTGTTCACGTCTGAATAATAACATATTTTCTTCCTAAACCGGCACAGCCGGAAGCAAAGAGGCAAAATCTAAATTCAATAATCACCACAGAGTTGACAGAGCAAGACTTTCCTGCTGGAACCTCTGTGTTCTCTGCGAACTCTGTGGTTTAAAATAAAAGTTTTGACCATTTAGAGTGTACGCGACTGCTTATAGCTTAAACATCTCCTGATGACCAGCATATTTTTCCCGCAATTTCGGTTTTTCGATCTTGCCGGTGGGATTCCTCGGGACATCATCAAAGAAAAAGCGGCGGGGACGTTTATAGCGGGGTAGACCCTGACAAAAATCCTCCATATCACTATCATTAAGATGGCGTCCCGGTTTGAGATCAATTATCGCAGCAATCGATTCACCCAGACGCTCATCCGGTAAACCGATTACGGCAACATCATTAATATCCTTATGTCCTTGTAAAAAATCCTCTATTTCAACCGGAAAAATATTCTCACCGCCGGTAATAATGATATCTTTTTTACGATCCACAAGAAAGATAAAACCATCCTCATCAATACGGGCAATATCGCCGGTAAAAAGCCAACCATCCCTTAAAGTACGGGCTGTCTCCTCCGGATTGTTGAAATACTCGCGCATAACTCCGGGCCCTTTGACCACGAGTTCGCCTTTTTCGCCCTGAGCCAAAGTCTCACCCAGAGCATCGACAACCCGACACTCCCAATCAAAACCGGGGATCCCGATAGCCCCCACTTTGTGAGTGTTACCCATGCCAAGATGAACACAACCAGGCCCGGTTGACTCACTTAAACCGTAATTGGTATCGTAATCCTGATTAGGAAAGACTTTCAACCACTCCTGAATCAGACTGGGCGGTACCGGCTGAGCCCCGATATGCATTAAACGCCACTGGCCCAGCTCGTATTTCCCTAAATCTACCGCCCCATCCTCAATCGCTGTCAGGATATCCTGAGCCCAAGGAACCAGGAGCCAGACAATCGTCCCTTTCTCTTCCGATACCGCTTCTAAAATCCATTCAGGTTTTGCCCCTTTGAGAATAACCGCCTTGGCCCCGACAATAAAGTTGCCAAACCAATGCATCTTGGCACCGGTATGATAAAGAGGCGGAATCAAAATCAGATTATCATCATGATTCTGAAGATGGTGACGATTTTCAACAATGCATGATGACTCCAGATTGCCATGGGTAAGCAAAATCGGTTTCGGCAAGCCGGTTGTGCCCGAAGTAAAATAGAGCGCTGCACTATCGTCATATTGAAGTTTCAACTGTGGGTCTTCAGTTTCGCAGCCATCAAGCAGATCGAGATAATTTTCAACCCCATCAAGATCACATGGACCGAGACTGAAAAAATGTTTGACCGTACTCATCTGCTCTTTTACGGCCGCAACCCGGTCGAAAAATTCAGGGCCGAAAAAGATAACATCTGCTTCGGCTACAGCAACGCAATGCCTGATATTTTCACTATCAAAACGAAAATTTAACGGCACCACCCAGGCTCCGCTGCGCAAAATCCCAAAATAGAGCGGCAACCACTCTAAAGAGTTCATAAAAAGATGCACCACCCGGCTACCGGGCCCGATCCCCCGAGAACGAAGCAGATTGGCAATTTGATTCGCCTGCCGATCGAACTCAATCCAACTTATCTCACGCCGGCTATTATGTTCAGGATCTCTTTCAATCAAAGCTGTTTCATCAGCATACATGCGCCCGTTACGGGCTAAAATCTCGGTAATCAGCATAAAAATTTCCCTTTCAAACCTGCGGTTGAAAAAAAGACAGTTAAAGCAAAAGTTCAAATGATAGTCGAATATAGCAATATTCAGACCGATGCTGACAGATAACAAAAAGTCAGACCGATGCTGACAAGAAACAAGCTGAGAGCAATTTTTATCGCAGCAGATGTTCGATCTGTCTCGGGTGGGGTCATTCCTTGACATTTGGCGGCCGGAAGGTTCGTGCAAAAGCGAAGGGTTAACCCGCCATTTGTCAAGGTGTGACCCCGTTAATGAGGACGTCAGCAAGGATCAACACAGTTAATAAGGAGTTAAGTGGAGTGTTAAAAAATTAAATGCAATATCGAGAAATATTTCACCGGCAAATGGTTACTTTTCCCCGATTTATGACCTTGCCGGGAATGAATTAGATTAAGAGTTGCCAAAAGGCTGATACTTGAGTTAAAATGGTATCCAGATTCTAAAATTCAGGAATTAAGTTACAGCGAATAGCGGCGAACATCGTTCGCTGTGAGCCTAGTGAGGAAGTGCCCTCGGGGTATCCAGCACATCGAGACAACTTGAGAATTCGAATCATGGAAACTATCCGCATACGGATCAAAAGAACCAGCTACGTAAACTCCGATAACGGCTATGTCGTGCTCAAAGGCGACAGTAGCCGACATTTGATAACCGCCGTCGGTTACCTGCCTGAAGCCCTGGATGGGGGCAAGCTTGCAGGCACTGAATTTGAACTGGATGGCAAATGGGAGATGAGTAAATTCGGCCGCCAGTTCGCTTTCACAGCGGCCCGCCTGGTCACCAACCAGCTCTTCTATTTTCTCGCCAAAGTCGTCAAAGGCTTAGGTGACAAACTGGCAAAAAGACTACTTGATCATTACGGCGAAAATGAACTTTTGTCAATTTTAGAAAATGAACCGGAAAAGCTCCTTGAATTTAAAGGGATCAAAGAGAAAAAGCTTAACCTGATAAAAAGTTCCTGGGAAAAACAGAAAAACTTAAGAGCCCTGTCGGAATTTCTCCTGCCGCACGGCATTACGCCCAACCTTCTGGTGCGAATTTATAATGCTTTTGGCGATGAAGCCGGTAAAAAAATAAGCGACAACCCCTATTCATTAACTGAGATTCGCGGCGTCGGTTTTAAGACAGCTGATTCAATTGCCCGAAAACTGGGGCTTCCTTTCGCCTCCGCGCACCGGGTTGAGGCCGCCATCCACCACCTCCTCCTTGAGGCCGGCGATCAGGATGGACACACCTACCTGCTACCGGAAACCCTGCACCTGCAACTTGCCGAATTACTTGATGATGAAACGGAGAAAAAACTTGAGTTGACAACCTTTGAACAGGTTATAAGGGCGATGCAGGTGGAAGATAAACTGGTTATCGACAGCCACCAACGTATCGCCCTGAAAGCTTTTTACTACATGGAGAGTTTCCTCGATACTTTTTTTCGCAAGCAATCAAATGAAAACTGCAAACCTCTGGCCACAAATAAAGAAATTGATCAATTCATTACTCAACAAGAACAACACTTAGGCTTCACTTTAGCCGATCAGCAACGAGACATCATCACCATGATCGGCACCGGCAAGCGGCGCCTCTATGCTCTTTCAGGTTTTGCCGGAACCGGCAAATCAACCATTGCCAAAACTATCCTTGATTTCTTGAGCGAGCATTTTTGCGATCGTAAAGCGATCACCTGCTGCGCTTTCACCGGCATGGCCGCCGCCCGCATCCGCAAACTCACCGGCTACCAGGCTTACACCATCCATTCACTGCTCAAATACCAAGGCGACAACCGCTTTGAGTTTAATCGTGACCGTCCCCTGCCCTACAAAGTGATACTGCTTGATGAAGCCGGGATGGTCAACACTCAGATCTTCTACCGCTTGGCTTTGGCCGTGGCAAAAGAGAGCATTTTCATTTTAGTCGGCGATCCGGCCCAGCTGCCACCCATCGGAGCGGGCAATGTTTTTGCCGACATCCTTAATAAAAGATATCTGGCTCACACCTCACTAACTCAGATTTTCCGTCAAAGTGAGGATTCGGTTCTAGTCCATTTCGCTAATATTATCCGTAAAGGAGAGATACCACCGAACTACGACCAGACCTATAAAGATTTTATCTTCATCCGTGAAGACATTCCCAACTATTTTCAGTTAAAAAAAGAGCTCCCGGAAAAAGAGTTGCGGGAAATTCGCGGGCAGTGTAATGAGCGGATTCGCCGCTTGATTATGGAGTTGGCGGCCAAGGCCGTCAAGCGTCTGCAATACCCGACCTGGGATTTTCAGGTTTTAACTCCGGTACGGCGCGGCCCCTTGGGAACCGAGATCTTGAACCATCAACTGCAAGAGGTCTTCAATCCGCAAAGCCGTTGCCAAACGGTGCGATTCGGGACAATTTTCAAGGAGGATGACAAGGTCGTCCACCTGCAAAACAAGGATATGGAGTGCGCCTATTATCGCCAAGGCTTTAAACCAAGTCAGTTAGCTGATTGGCGACGCCAGCGCATCTTTAACGGTTTCGTCGGTATCATTAAAGAGATTGACCTTGACAATGAGCTGTTTTATGTAGTCTACCCCGGCCCCTTGGTGGTGCGCTACAATTTCGACCATATTCGCGACATTATCGACCTCGCCTACTGCTTGACCGTCCACAAAGCCCAAGGCAGCCAATACAAGTATGTTGCTATCCCTTTAAGCAACAGCCATTTTATGATGCTCAACAATAAATGGTTCTATACCGCAATTACTCGAGCCGAAAAGAAGGTCTACCTGATCGGCCAGCAATTTGCCCTGAAAAGAGGCTGCACCAATGTTGAAGCGGCCATCCGCAACACTTTTTTATCACTTGATGAGTCAGGAGAAAAGAATGAGTTTGAGTAAACAAAGAATTAACAAACTTTTAGGTAGAATTCTGATGGCCGTAGGCATCATCTTTCTACTCTATGTCGCAGTCATGTATTATTTATACTTTTTTTCGAATTGGCAAAAAATATGAGTAAGGTTCAAGAATATTTTTTCTCTCCCGCAGATAGAAAACTTTTGCAAGCCAACAATTTTGGGAACTTCAGCAAATTATGGCAAGCGGAACTGGAATGGTTTGAGCCGCCGAACTATCGACGGTCGGGCTGGAGCGGTGCGGCCCGACATGAATTACAACTAGAAAATGGCAAGACAATCGGAGTTTTTATTAAACGCCAGGAGAATCATCTCCGCCGAACCCTGCAATACCCCCAAGGTTGTCCGACCTTTCGTATCGAATGGCAAAACCTGAACAAATCGACAAAACATCAGATTGCAGTTCCACACCCGCTCTATTATGGCGAACGTTACGTGGACGGAAAACCACAGGCGGTCTTGATAACTTATGAACTAAAAGGGTTTTCGGCTCTGGATGAGTGGCTCAGGGGAGACCAGTGTAAAGGCGGCAACCAATATTTACGAAAAGAAGTACTTCCAACGATTGCTGATGTCGTGCGCCGTTTTCATGATCATCACTTCCGCCACAACAGCCTCTACCCCAAACATATCATGCTCAAGGTACATCAAGACGGAGATTTAACAACAACCGATGTCAGCCTTATTGATCTGGAAAAATCGAGACGGGTATTCTATCCTACGGGGGCTCGGATCCGCGATCTGGATACCCTGATGCGGCGTTGCCCGGAGTGGACAAGCCATGAAAAAGATCTTTTCTTCAACTATTATCTGAAAGCCGGTCTCGAAAACCTGCCCCCAGCTCAACTCGCCGATGAACTCTGGAAAATCCCCCTCGTCAAATCGATTAAACGACGAATTGTCACCAAATTAAAAAAATAGAGATACGCATAGACGAGCCCCTTTCTCCTAATACGGCAATTTACCATCGACGATCTAAAGGTTTCAGGACATATAAAGAGCTCAGGAACTAACCGCCTGATTCAAGGTCTCAACAACCCAGCGATTCAAACTTTTACCTGCCGCCTGAGCCGCCCCGGCAACCTTGCCATGAAGTTTTGACGGCAGTCGCACGTTAAACTTCCCGGAATACTCCTTCACGGGTTCGATGCCACGTTCACGGCAAGCTTCAAAGAAGATCCTAAGCGAAATAGCACCTTCTTTTTTCAGACTCTCAATATCTTTTGCGTAAAAGTCAGCGCCACCATTCAATCCGGCAAATTCACCTCTAAACATTTCAATTTCAGGATCGTAAGCTATCACGGCCCGATATCCATCAATTTCCATCGTGTTCATCATGGCGTCACCTCATTCCGTTCAAACCATTTTCTGATACTATTAACCGCACCTTTATCAGTATCAGGTCGCGGATGAGGCCGATGAAAAACCCGCACCTCACCAAATAGAAATACTTCGACGCGAGAACCTTCACGCTCTACCAACTCCGCCCCCAAGGCAAGAAACAAAGCCTCAATATCACGCCACTTAATATTTGCACTCGCGGGACGGGAGAATACCGCCTCAAGGGTCTTCTGATATTTGTGCTTCATATACTTATAAGTACCATAAAATGGTACCACTGTCAAGAGGTTGCCAGTAGTACCATCTCTTTCCTCTCTGGTTAGCATGCCGCAGATATCAACTCTCTTTCTGATTTGCCGCAAACTAAAAAAGATCAGAAAGTCAGAGCTTTTTGTAACATCTCCATAACCATTGAGCCGCCTTTTTCTTTGACATAGTCATAAATTACCGGTGTAAACTGACCGAGCATCTCACTGTCCATACCAAGTTCTTTAAAACTGCTCAACAGACCTGTGCCTCCTTCAAGAGAGGAACCGGCCTTACCTCCCAACATTGATGCCGCACCGCTAACCAGCCCTTTACTTGCACTGGGTTCAGGAGCTGAACTCTGGAGCGCATCGGCTTCAGGAACAGAGTCCGACAACTGCTTATAGTCACTTTCTGTCATCCGGCTTTGGGCGGTTTTAAATATCGCCCCGGCTCCACCTTCGGCCTGCTTTTCAGTAACTCCCAATTTACTGACCAACATACTAACCAGCCCCATATCCAGAGCCATCGCGGAAGCTGGCAACAAAGTCATCAACATAACCAAACAAACAACCATACCCAAGCCAAATTTTAACTTTTTCATCTCATTTTCTCCTTTTCTGTAGAAATATTCAAGAAACTATCAGAAGTAATACGATAGAATTAATCTAAATAACATCAAAAGTCCAGAAGTTTTGCGGCTACGACATTGCCCAATGCCCAAATAACGTCAAGCTGAAACATCTGCTCAATATTTTTATCGAAGAGATATAGAGCCCGCGCGGGAAATTCATCGTCCTCCTCCCAAAGGGCGATGATCCACTCAAGGCCGGGAAAGATCGTAAAGGAGAGCGCAAATTCGCCAAAATCAGCTGGTTTAGCACCCCACTTTTCGCCCTTTTCCAACAACTGCGAACCATCCCGGGCAAAATGCCGGGCGATAAGAGCGGAAGCCATCACATGCGGGCCGCGAAAAAAAGTAGTTCCACCGGTCAGATGAAACTCATTAACCAGTTCCACAGATTCCGGTAGCCGGCGGTCGCCTGTAAGATAGTTGAGCAAAGCCATGACCACCAGCCCATCCTGATAAGTGGGCTGCAGCCCTTTGCCTTCATTAAACATGATATTAAAAGTTTCCGGCTCAAGTCTGAGACGGCGGTTAAACCAGGGCAGTTCGAGCCCATCACCTAAAACCCGGACTGAAGGAAACACTTCGCCCATATTTTCCGCCACCAAGTTCTCAACATTCCGCCACCAACCTGAATTGAGCTGGTCAAAACGAGAATATTGACAATTTTCTTCGGGGTCTACCGGAAAAATATTATCTGTTCCAACCTTCAAATTCACAATAGAACCTTAATCTTTTGCTCTTTGCCACCTCTTTCAATAAGCAGCTCAATTGTCTCACCTTTGCTCCTTTTCAAGAGCAAAAGAGAGAGATCAAGCGGTTCTTTGAGTTCATCTCCGGCACAATTTATTATCAGATCACCAACCTTAAGACCGTGCTTATCCGCCGCACTCCCCGCTTCAACCATAACAATCTCAATCCCCTTCTCCGCATCTTTCAGCCCAACCCCAAGTCTGGCCTGTTGATCTTTGAGATTGCGATAGGGCACACACCAGAGATAGTCACCAAGGTAGAGGGGCAGATCCGGAAATTCAACATCCATGGTTCGACGCTCATTCTCGACTAAAACAGCCGGGGTATGGGTCAAAAGAGTACAGTAGGGAACTTTTTTTCGTTGAAAAACCCGGCGCGGCAAACCGTAACCGTGAGCGACATGAAAACCTCCGGCAATAACCACCAACAATTTCCCCTCCCCGGTTGGACTCTCTAGGTAGGCGGCAATATTATCAGCCATAGTCTCTTCCCAAAGCTGATGCACCTTAAGAAACATACTGACATCGCCATGTCCCTCGACATGACCGGCAAACATCGCCTGTAAAGCCTGCTCCTGATACGGGTCATCAAGTAATTGCTTCGGGTTTTTGAGTAAATCCATACCTTTACCCGATGATTTCAATTCCTGCATAAAGACCATTTTTCCCTGCCGACTAACGTTTAAGGCCCGCACCGGGATCTGGTGAGATTTTAAAAAAGCAAAAATCTCACGGTAGTAAACAAACTCAGCCAGACTCCAATCATCGGCAAAAAGACGGATAAAATCATCTTCGGAGAGCTCTCCGGCGAGCCAGAGGTCAACCTTTCCCTGGTTCACATGAGCCAGCATTTCAAAACCGACCGCTAAACCATCCGGGAAACGTTGATAAAGATTCTTGATAACCTCCAACTCAACCTGATGATCATAGATATTATCATGCCCTTCACCGACATAGACAATCCGTTCATTAGCCAGAAGTGAGAAAAGCTCAAGCCGGGTCAACTCCGTCCCGGTCGGCAGATGAATTATCTCATCACGCTGCATAGTGTCGAGATCAACATAAGGAGATCCGTCAACCCTGATTTGGGATTGTCGGGAACCGCAGGCAGTCAGCAAAAATATAGCCGGTAACAGAATACATAAGAGAAAGAAAAATTTCAAAATTTAGAAGCTCCTTAATATATTTATTGCCATTAGTAATGTTTTTTTGCTAGAAGGCAGTCCGTTTTTCTACTTTCCACCTATATTTGAGAATCTATTGCGTACACAAAAAAAACCACCCTTCTATTACGGTTGGATTATCGTTGCCACATCTTTTGTCACGCTCGGGGTGGCATTTGGGGTCTGGTACTCATTCTCTGTTTTTTATATT
>JAGGWR010000075.1 GCA_021163445.1 Candidatus Tharpella aukensis | reverse complement strand
GTACCGGAGTTTTGTGACGACCCGGCATGATAGCGTCGAGATCTTTGGTTTTGGCCCCCTTTAGCTCAAAAGGGGCAAGTACGTTATCATTTTTCCGCTCATCACTAAAGTGACCCAGAGCCAAGTCAACCGCGCCCCCGGCTACCGCATATTCCCGCGAGATAGTCCAACTCTCTGCATTTCCGAACGGCGTATAACCCAGCACTCCGACCATGATATTTTGGGTGAAAGGAGCATGAATCGCAACCTCGGTCTGTTTATGGAGACTACCACTTTCAATCTTCTCCTTCCAGCTCTGCAAAATTGCGAGATGCGGTTCCGGGATAGGATGTATTTTGGTACTCGTCGTACCCAGCGCTTTCGCTATTATTTTTTCTTGAAAAAGTGGCATATATAAGCTTTTACGTCTCTAGGAGGCTGTCATGTTTTCACGTTTTGATTAAATGACTAATGCGAGTGTTTACCACAAACAAGTGCTTTGATCAGAACATTTTCTTGTTTTAGAAACAAGAGAATGTTCTGTAAGTCACTTGATGTCTATACGCAACAAAGTAGCAATTTTAGTTAAAACCTCCGCAATAACGGGCTCACTAATTTTACCAAAAAACTCAACATTTCGTGCTTTCCAATCGAGACTTTTAATTTGGTCTGACAGGATTGCTCCGCTTACTTTTCCACCTTCGGGAACCACAACTTCAAAGGGATAACCTTTGATTTTACTCGTTATTGGACTAAATAATGCGAGACCTACCTTAACATTGTAAGAGTACGGAGAGAGAACCACGGCCGGGCGCCGCCCGGCTTGTTCATAACCTGCCTGCGGATTCATATTTATCCATACGGCATCACCTCGGTTCGGGATATAATTTTTCGCCATCACCAAACCTCTTTCCCTGCAGGAGCTCCTGTATCGAATTCGCCGTGCAAATTATTTTCAGAAATACCATCTAAAAGTTCTTTAAGAGAGTACTCTTTTTGGATAATCGGTTTAATAACAATTTCACCATTATTAACCGACAAATCAACCAATTCATTTTGTTTAATATTTACATTTAAGGCAAACGCTTTGGGAATTCTTAAAGCTAAGCTATTCCCCCATTTTTGAATTTTAACCTGCATAGCATCCCTCCATTCTTAAGACTTCTCGTATCTACATTGAGTATACATCTTTGGACAGTATAATGCAATAAAACTTTTGTCAATTTTAAAATATTCAGGTAGCAAACGTTTGAACTCTCTTGTTAATTGGGGCAGATTAATTTACCTCTCTTTTCTCATAGGCACCCTGCTCAGGGCGTTCAAGAGTTTCTCCTTCCCAGGAACCAAAAAGGTCAAAATAACCTTCGGGCCAAGGGCTGGCAATTTCATTTTTTATGAGTTTGGTCAAATATTTAGAAACTGATAAATGGGCATGCTTAGCTTTTTGCTGAAATTGTGCAGCTACTTCAGCCGGAACATGACAGTGCAATTGTGGCATGAAAACCTCCAAATGTATTCTATGAACTTAACATAAAAAATATGTAGGCAATTAATTTTGTTTTGTCAATAAAATCCGTGATTTTTTCTTGACAGAACATAATTATTTATATTTTTATGCATGCAAATAATTGGTGTACATATTATTTGCAAAAATCAAACTCAAGCGGCACATCAAAGCAGTTGATCATAAACATGAAAGATAAAAAGTCATAAAAAAGTGATCTGGACATACAAAATACGAAAAAACAAACCCGGCTACCGTAAAAAAACGGTAGCCGGGTTTTTGATCATTGTCAACATCAATGATAGGTAGAGACAAGGCATGCCTTGTCTCTACTACATCATTTCGATTGCACAGGCCATGGAGACGCCGCCGCCGCCGCAGAGGGTGGCGAGTCCCAGAGATTTACCCCGGTGCTTCATTCCATAGATAAGGCTGGTTATAATGCGGGCTCCAGTGGAGCCGACCGGGTGGCCCAGGCCGATTCCGGAGCCATTGACGTTGGTAATCTCCCGATTAAGTCCCAACTCTTTTTCGCAGCCCAAATATTGACCGGCAAAGGCTTCGTTAAGTTCGATCATCTCGAAATCATCAAGGCTCATACCGCTTCTTTTAAGCAGATCTTTAACCGCCGGCACCGGCGACAGACCCATAACCGAAGGATGGCAGGCACCCCGGCCAATCGCCTTGATTTTTGCCAGAGGTTTGAGGCCGAGTTCTTTGGCCTTTTCCGCCGACATAATGATCATACCGGTAGAGCCATCATTAATACCGCTGGAATTACCCGCTGTAACCTTACCGATTTTAGGAATGAAAGCCGACGGCAGAGAGGCAAGTTTTTCCAAAGTAATTCCGGGCCGAAAATGCTCGTCTTTGTCAAAAATGATCGGATCTTTTCTTCTTTGCGGGATCTCCACGGGAACTATCTCTTCTTTGAAAGCCCCCTCCAGAGTCGCCTTCTCCGCAGCGTTGTGGCTTCTTAACGCAACTTCATCCATCTCCTCACGAGTGATTCCCAAATGCTGGGCGATGAATTCCGTGGTGTGCCCCATAATATAGGGTTTGCCGACAAACATGCTCAAAGGGGCTTTGGTTTCATCCACGGGGCCATCCTCAGGGTGCGGAATGATATGAGAACCGCAATGTAAGGCATGGATCAGGTCATCAACAAAGGTCTGATCTTGAAGCCTGCAGCCCCAACGAGCACTGGGAACACTGTAGGGAATACTGGACATATGTTCGGTACCGCCAGCCAGAATGACATCCGCCATCCCGGCCTGAATCATGGCCATCCCCGAAATCACCGCCTCCATACC
>JAGGWR010000189.1 GCA_021163445.1 Candidatus Tharpella aukensis | reverse complement strand
GCAAATACCCGATCTCCCGAGCCCTCTATTTTTACGTGAAAAAGGCTCATGTCGATGTGATTCCGGGCATGCGTGGCTATCTTACCGAGTTTACCAGTGAAAAAGCTTGCGGTGAAGAGGGCTATCTGAGTGATCGTGGATTAATTCCGATGCCCAAAGCTGAACGCGAGAAGTATCGTAAGGTCGTGGTTGATTTGGGGCCTGCTCTAAGCGCCGCTGATTTTAAATAGTATAACGTGTAAGCTGCTAATGTTATAAACCGGCGACCGGCAAAGGAATCTATTCCTTTGCCGGTCGCATTTCAGCACAGGAAATAGAGATGGATAGCGCACGCAGTCGTTTGCAAGTAGATCGTAATCACCGTAAAACCGTGGGTGAAGTCTTTGTCGAAAATCCGCGCTTGACTTGCCGCGATATTGATGTTTTTTATGGCGAAAAACAGGCGATAAAGAATGTCTCCTTAGACATTGCCGGTAACGAAGTAATTGCTATGATCGGGCCGTCGGGGTGTGGCAAATCAACCTTTCTTCGTTGTCTTAATCGGATGAACGATACGATCGATAGTTGCCGGGTTAGCGGAAACATTGTTCTCGATGACGAAGATATCAATCAGCCCGGCGTCGATGTTGTTCTTTTGCGGGCTAAAGTCGGCATGGTTTTTCAAAAACCCAACCCTTTTCCCAAATCGATTCGGGAAAATGTTGCCTATGGCCCCCGTATCCACGGTCTTGCCGCAGACCGCAATCAACTCGATGAAATTGTCGAAAGTTCATTGCAGAAGGCGGGTTTATGGGATGAAGTCAAAGACCGCCTGGATGATTCCGGCACCAGTCTCTCCGGAGGTCAACAACAGCGGCTCTGCATTGCTCGCAGTATTGCGGTTAGTCCCGAAGTGATTCTGATGGATGAACCATGTTCCGCTCTCGATCCAATCGCCACAGCTAAGATCGAAGGCCTCATTGATGAATTGAGAGAGAATTTTACGATTATTATTGTCACCCACTCCATGCAACAGGCCTCACGGGTTTCCCAGCGAACCGCTTTCTTTCATCTCGGCGACCTGATCGAGGTCGGCTCCACCCGGCAACTCTTCACCAACCCCAAACATCAATTAACCGAAGACTATATAACCGGACGTTTTGGTTGATTTCGGGATATCGAATCATGTCATGTCTTAGCTGGCGACTGTTTTTGGGACTCTTTACGACATCATCATACATGTATTTTGTCAAACTATTAAACAGAATGCATGTCATATCGTAAAATCATCCTCTATATCTTCTCGGATTTAATTTTTGGCTCAACCTTTCGGGAGGCCGCCAATTTTTTCTGTTAGCATGGTAAGGGTGGGCAGGTCGAGGTGGGGTGATAATTTATTCAGGTAGTGGCGCAGGTTTTTTAAAGCTGGTTGTATATATTCTTTGAAATGGGTTTTCCGGCAGCCGATCAGGTAGCCGAAGGCGCCCAGGGTTTGCAGGGTGCGAATCAGGGAGAAAAGAGCAAAGAAGTAGTTGAAGGTTTCCCGGTCGGGGGCGTCAGTTTTGAGAATTGCTGCAAGCTTGTTAAAATAGTCGGTCAAAAGTTGTTCGCGCAGAGGTCTAGGGATATCGGTGTAAGGGTCATTGATGAGGGCGGCCAAGTCGTAATAATAGGGGCCTATGCGGGCTCCCTGGAAATCGATGAGAAAGATTTGCTCCTCTTTTAACATCAGATTTTTAGATTGAAAATCGCGGAAAAGAAAAAAGTTAGCTGGTGCCGCCATTGCCGCAGTCGCAATTTCTCTGAATTCGGATTGTAATTGGTGTTGGGTTTCAGATAAGACTTGCAGGCCGCAGTGCCCCATAACAAAAGCCTTGAGAAAGTAGTTAAGTTCATTTTCAATTATCAGTTGTTGGTCATAGTAAGCCCCGGCATAACACCAGGCGGGATCGAAGTTTTCTGCAGCAACTTTTTGAACACGCAAGAGCAGAGAGATTGTTTTTTTATAGAGCTCTACCGCTTGAGGTTTCCAGCCCTCAGTTTTGATGGCTTGGTAGAGGGTGGTGTCGCCAAGGTCTTGTAAAAGATAAAAATCGTCGCTTGGATTTTGCTGGTCTTGTGAAAGAAGTTCAGGCACCGGGAAATCGAGGTTCGCAAGATGGTTACGAATAAGGATGAAAGATCGGTTTTGGCTTAGTCCTGATGGTTGGATTTTTTGGCCGGTTCCTTGAGCATTGACTGCAATAAAAGATTCGTTTCCGGGGCAGCTAATACGATAATAGAGGCGGTCGGAACCGTCCGGGGTTAAGGGTGATACCTGGAAGTTGGGTGTTTCTCCACCTGGCAGGTGCTGTTTGAGAAACCGAAAAATCAGATTATTTAGTTCATCCGGTAGAGTGTAAATTTGAGACATAGGAGACTAGTTCTCCGAAAGATAGATATCTTCATAGACTCTTTCAATCTCCGGAAGAAAGCTTGAGTTGTCGAGATTGTCGTAGAGCATTGCGGTCAGGGCCATAGCCCCGGCTCCAACTCCCTCTTTGACATAGCCCTCTTCGTAAAGACTCAAATTTTTGTGGCGGGAGGTGGAGAAATCGAGACCGGCGGCATAGAGCGGCATGGCTACTGGCAACTGCTGCATAAGGCTGCGCAGATCAGCGGATTTATCTTCCGAAACCCAGGCCGTTGTCGCGATGGCGATATTTTCCGGCCGGGCATTAACTGCTGCCGGGAGCAGTCGTTTGAGAGCCGGTTGCGCAAAATCAGGGGATGACCATTTACTATTGAGCAAGGCTCCAATCAGGGCGGCGACGGCAATCATCTGGGTGCCGCCTCCCAAAATAACTTTTATTTTATGACTGGCACTCATGGCGATGCCAGCTTGTACCGCCTGCATGGGGTCGCCCAGAAGGCGAACCGCCTCTAGAGGATGGTCAAGGCATGAGCCTTGAGAAAGATTTTTTTCCACCATGGCCCGGCTGACGAGTTCCTGTTTCAGGGATTGGTTATTGCCGGGCATGCTGCCGCTGATTTTTCCTAAGGCGGCCATGCCCAATGCTTCCATAACCGCCATCGCTGTCGTCGTGCCGCCGGGAACACTCTCGCCGAGAATTAAAGTGTGTTCGTTTAAAGCGAGTTGTTGACCGATAATAATTCCCTGCATAAAAAGTTCCGCAACATTGTCGACGGCAACCGGTTCGACTAAGGAGAGGCCCGGCGTCCGTCCGGCAACCAACATCGGCACTTTGGGAGTTATGGCATTGCCCGCGTCAACGACAATAAACGGGGCGTTGAGTCTCTTTAGCGCCGCCATTGTGATAATCACCGGGGATGGCGGTCCCAGCGGATTCTCTGGGATTTTGCCTAAACAGAGAGCCTGACCATGAATAATGGCTTCAACATCGGCGGCGGCGGTATAGGGGATTAACTCAGGACTGGCTCCGGCAGCCGAAACTCCGGGGATCAAAGCGGTTTCAGTTGAGGCAATCGTACAGGTGAACAGAGGCGGAGTCTTAAGGCATTCGTCGAGAAAGTTTTTGCTTTGGCTGGGCTCGTGAACCTTGATTATGGTGGGCTTTTGCATGTTTATCATCTCTCATTTTCTCTGATTGTTAGCGGCGAAAAATGTGGGCGCCTTT
>JAGGWR010000188.1 GCA_021163445.1 Candidatus Tharpella aukensis | reverse complement strand
TTTGTTGCGTTTTTTTTGAAGTGGAACTCTACCCGGCGGTTTTTAGCTCGGTTTTCCGGGGTGTCATTGGCAACCAGCGGTCTGGTATCGGAATGGCCAACCGCCATCATGCGTTTTGCCGGAATGTTGTGATTATTAATTAGATACCGCAATACCGCAGTCGCCCGTGAAGAGGAGAGTTCCCAGTTAGAGGGGTAGATAGCTGATTTAATAGGAATATTGTCAGAGTGCCCTTCAATTGCTAGTGGATAATCGTGTTCTTCAATTATCTTGGCAATTTCACCGAGAAATTTCTCAAAATCCGGTTTTAGTTTAGCCGAGCCGCCATCGAACATAAATGTGCCGTCAACCGTCAAGGTTACACCATCATCGTTGACCTTTATTTCAGTATTATCCTCAAGTTCTTGTTCTTCAACGGTTTTTCTGATCCTTTCTCCCATCTGCATCATGTCGATGGTGCGATTCTCTTCTTCAGAGAGCTGAACCGTAACTGCGGTGTCGGAACGCTCTTCGTAAACCCCCGGGGTTTCGACCTGGGTGCCGAAAGCATCTTTCACCGAACCGGCCATCTGCCTGAATTTAACAACATCCATATTGGCAAAGGAGAGCAGGAGAACAAAAAAAGTCATCAGCAGGGTGGCAAGATCGGCGAAGGTGGCCATCCAGGCCGGAGCCCCCTCTTCACAAGGGGGGCAATCGCACTCCTGAGACTCTTGTTGGATATCATTTTGTTCTTCAGCCATAAGTTTACTTTTTACTCTTCGTCAGCTGGTTTACGTTGGCTTGGCGAGAGGAAGGCTTCGAGTTTGCTGCGGACAATAATCGGGTTATCGCCTTCCAGAATTGCCAGAACCCCTTGAATGGTGACCTCCATCATTAATACCTCATCTCCCGACTTTCCGCCCAGTTTTTCAGCAATCGGCAAGGCTATAATATTGGCTAATAAGGCACCATAAAAAGTTGTCAACAGGGCGACGGCCATGGCCGGCCCGATGGAGCTCGGATCATCTAAACTTTGGAGCATCTGAACCAGGCCGATCAGCGTTCCAATCATGCCGTAAGCTGGAGCCATACCCCCAAGAAATTTAAAAACAGATTGGCCTGAAAGGTGGCGCTGTTTCATGAAGCCGATTTCAGTACGTAGAATTGAATTTACCAGATTTGGAGCTGTACCATCGACTACCAAGCGAATGCCTTTAGCCAGAAAGGGGTCTTCAATCTCCTCTTTTTCCAAAGCAATAATACTCTCTTTACGGGCTTTGATTGCGAGATCAACAATTTTTTCAATAACCGCATCAGGCGATTCCTTGGGACTGAAAAATGCTTTTAAGGCGATCTTGATGGAGCCGATGACCGTGCTTAAAGGAAAGGCAATTAACATGGCGGCAACTGAGCCTCCGCCGACGACTAAAAGAGATGGTGCGTCGATGAAAGCACTTAAACCACTGCCCATCAGGATGGCACCGATTACCAAACCGATACCGGAAACAATTCCTATTATGGTTGCTAGATCCATTTTTTTTTACTTTATAATTTTGGGGTTTTTATTGGGTTGTAGCTATAAATTTATGTAACTATTCAGCGTAAGTAGAAAAACACCTAATATTGATGGGTTTCAGTAAATTCTGGGGACATAACCTGATTCTCCAAAGGAAATCGGGATTGTGTCCCCTGAATTTACGGGTTGGCTGAATAGTTACAAATTTATTAACAAATGGTATTTTATCAGCTAACAATCTCGCCTTGTAGTTCATCTACAGTTAAAGTTATTGGCGGACTCTCCTCTTCGATGCGGGTCTCGGCATCTTTGATAGTCAAACGAATACCGCTGAAAAGATGTTCCAAGAGATAAAGCG
Organism: Candidatus Tharpella aukensis; assembly: GCA_021163445.1. Classification (GTDB taxonomy): domain Bacteria; phylum Desulfobacterota; class Anaeroferrophillalia; order Anaeroferrophillales; family Tharpellaceae; genus Tharpella; species Tharpella aukensis. The sequence continues at coordinate 7,309 of JAGGWR010000188.1, read as the reverse complement.
AGCAGTTAAAATTAGTTCTTTTATAAGATTTGACCTGGCGTTCCAACTCATCGCGTTTAGTCAGGCTGGTTTTATGTTTCTGATTTATGAAATTTAATTTACTTTCAAGTAGCCCTCTCTCTTCCTGGAGACGATGGGCGTCGTGCGGGATTGTCTGCCCCTCTTCATGTTGCAAGAAGGTGTTGATTTGCTCAATCCGTTCTTGCAGTTCTTCAAGTTCTGTTTCAAGCTTTTCAAGTTGTTGGTTATGGTCAGCCAAATTTTTAGCTAAAAAAGGCTCGCAACCTAAAATAATTTCAGTTGGGGTTGCCCATTTTGCACCCAAGGTACCACAGTAAAGAGAGTTTCCAGCTTCACATTTACCGCCGACCAGAACTGATGAACTATGACAGAGAATAATATTTTTTCCCGCTTTGATAAAGCTATGGAGAGAGGAGCCAGAAATGAAAATGTTGTTTTTTATTTCAATGTGCGAGTTTTCCAGATATTTACACCAGAGATTATTTCCACAAATCAAGGGGTAATCACGGCAGGCAACGATGCCGCCGGCACATACCAGATTACCGCGACATTCAACTTCGGCATTTTCAATGCTGCCGGTAACCGTTAGGTTTTCAGCCTTTACTTTAAAGCCGGACATGATTGAGCCCTTAATCAGTAATTCTCCGGGACAGTCAATGTTGCCGGTACGAAAATTTATATCTCCCTCAATGGTCAGGTTTTTGTGAACCACAATTTGTTGTTCGACAAGAGATGGGAAACCGTTTATCTTACTGATAACCACAAGTTTACCATCATCCTCTGCTAATTCAACGGTTGAACTGATGATGTCGTCTCTGTTTGAGATAGTTAAATTGTCAGCTGAGGTTGATTTGTCGGAGGGTTCTGATTTTGTGAGGGGGTGCAGCTGGGCCAAGACTTGGCCTGCAGCTATCTTATTGGCGATACTGGAACGATAATGGTCAACAGCTTCGCGCGAATCAGGATCGTTGCCCGGTTCTTTACCAAACAATAAGGTTACACGGTACGGCATAAATCCCTTGACTTTTTATTGTATACTATATACTTAGAATATAGTATGCCGTTGAAAACGGTTTTAAACCAGATCTTGTTTAAGCTATCCCATATTTTTAATATTTTATCCATAGTTTTTTTTATTTTTTACGGTTTTTTATGAAAAGTGCCCCCCCTGTTATTTCCGGACATAAAACTTTGCGTGAAATAATTGTCGAGGATTTAAGAGAAGCTATCATCAGGCAGAAAATAAGGCCGGGTGAACGGGTAACCGAAGTGGAAGTGGCTGAACGTTTTGGAATCAGCCGGACTCCGATTCGCGAAGCTTTCCGCCAGCTTGAATCCGAGGGTTTTTTGACGATTGTTCCGCGCAAAGGGGCGATGGTCTCCGATATCGAAGAGAAGGACATCAGAGATTTCTACGAGCTCAAAGGGGTACTGGAAGGTTTTGCGGCGCGGCAGGCGGTTGAGCGGATGACGGAAAATGATATTGTCTGCCTGGAACAATTCAACATAGAGATAGAAAAGTGTGCAAAGCGTCAGGATGTTTCCGGTATGACCAGCGCCCATAATGCTTTTCACGAATTGATTTTGGAGAGTTGCGGTAACCGCAAGATTCAACAGGTGGTCGCCGGCTTGGTGCGTCAGTCTTTACGTTTTCGTTTCTATGTGGCAACCTTGGTTCATGTCGAGGATATATTGCGTGAGCATGCTGATATTGTTGCCGCAATTCGTAGTGGTGATGGTGAACGCGCCGAAGCTTGCATGAAGATAAATGCACAGTTGGGGCTGGGGGTGTTGCTCAAGGAGTTTTCTGCCGAAGGCAGATTGGACGATCAATGATTAAAAACTGTAACTATTTAGTTTTACATTGATATAGTTACAAAGAAATTATTTTTTAAATGAGAGCGGATAAAGATGATTTTTGAGGTGAGATGAATGAGAATTAATACATTAGAGAGCAGTATCGCGGAACACCAGCCTTTACCTGATAAGATAGCCAATTTTGTACGTGAAGCGATTATTGTCGGAAAACTGAAACCGGGAGAGAAAATTTCAGAAGCTAAGCTAGCGGATGAGCTGCATATCAGCCGAACCCCGATTCGGGAAGCTATTCGGATGTTGGAGAGCGAAGGTTTTGTCTCAATTATTCCCCGGCGGGGTACAATTGTCAGTGAGTTTTCTTTAGAGGATCTCTACGAATATTTTCAGATCAAAGCCTGTCTTGAAGGTTTTGCCGCAGCGAGCGTTGTTGATATTTTGAGTGAACGTGACCTCAATAAACTGAAAAAGCTTAATGAAGAGGAGATGGCGGCTGTCAAGGCTGGCGATTTTTCCAATTATCTACGTATCCATGATGATTTTCACCAAACTTTTCTGGCTCGAACCGGCAACCGTAAACTTTTTTCTTTGATTCAGCATATGGGTTTTCATATTCGCCGCTTGGAGAAAATCTTTAATGATCATCCTGAGATTTTTGTCACCTGTTCTGAGACCCACGGTAGCTTGATAGTTGCTTTTGAAGCAAAGGATGCGAAAAAAGTACGCGAAATGATAGAGCAAAATATCCTTCATATTGCCGAGAAGCTGAAGCAGTATGGGGTTACTTCTTCTCTGGAGAATGACGAAGCTTAATGGCGTCGCCATTCTATGACTTTATCCGAGTGTATTAAGCCGGAGTTATTGGTTCCGGCCGGCAACCGGGAGAAGCTTGAAGTTGCTATTGCCTATGGTGCCGATGCCGTATATTTCGGTAGCCGGGAGTTTAGTCTGCGGCGGCGGGCCGGCAACTTTTCTCTTACTCAGATAGCCGAGGCTATAGCCTATTGTCGAGAGCATGGCGTTAAGGCTTATCTGGCAATAAATCTTCTGCCTTATAATGCCGATATGGCGGCTTTAGGTGAATACCTGAAAGCCTTGCAGCCGTTACCGCCTGATGCCTTGATTGTTGGTGATCCCGGTGTCATAACCCTTTGTCGGGAATTTCTTCCCGGCGTTCCTCTCCATCTTAGTACCCAGAGCAACACGCTCAATTATCTCTCCGCCTCTTTCTGGCAAAAAAATGGTCTAAGCCGAATTAATCTGGCCCGAGAATTATCGCTGTCTGATATTGCCGAGGTCGTTTATCGAGTACCCGGAATGGAGTGTGAGGTTTTTGTTCACGGAGCCATGTGCATGGCCTATTCCGGGCGCTGTTTGCTCAGTGCAGTACTCACCGGCCGCCACGCTAATCGCGGCGATTGTGCCCAGCCTTGTCGCTGGAGTTACGCTTTACAGGAAGAGACGCGTCCGGGAGAGTTTATGGCCCTCGAAGAGGATGAGCGGGGCAGTTATATCTTTAACGCCAAAGATCTCTGTCTGATTGCCCGCCTTGCGGAGTTAAAAGCGGCCGGTGCCCACTCCTTTAAAATTGAAGGACGGATGAAAAGTGCCTACTACGTTGCCGTCGTGACCCGCGTTTATCGTCAGGCTTTAGATCAGCTTTATCTCTCGCCAAAAACTTCGTTTCCACCGGAACAGCTTGAAAAATGGAAAAATGAATTGACCCGGGTCAGTCATAGACGCTATACTGAAGGATTCATCGACGGCCAGGGACAATCGCAAAACCTTCAGTATCATGATAGTTCCGCCTATCTGCGCAACTATCTTTTTTGCGCTCTGGTTTTGGAGGTTGTCAGCTATGATTCAGCAAACCAGAGCTGCCTGGTTCGTCTCAATGTCAAAGACCGCCTGCGAACCGGCACAAAAATTGAGGTTATAGCTCCCGGCATGGATGATTTTATAACAACCATACTTTCCTTACAAAAAGAGAGCGGCGAAATGGTCGCCCAAGTCCATTCCGGAACGATAGCCTTGGCTCGTTGTCAGGGCTTATTGGCTCCTTATCAGATTTTGCGTCAGCCTGTTGCAGATACAGGGGCTGAGATTTAATGATACAGGTCTTTTTCGATTTTATTCTACTTTTCGGCAGTCGCTGTTTGCGTCTCCATTTTGCCGCCGTGTTGTGAGTTGAAATGCACGAGAGTTCTCTTTTCCATATGACCCGTTTTCGGGATCAGTTTTTAGTTGAGAAGCAAAATCAAGATTTGGTGATTGCCGATCTCGGCAGCTATGATGTCAATGGTTCCTACCGCCCTCTTTTTGAGCGTCACTCCTGGCGTTATCTGGGGCTTGATGTCGGTGCCGGGCCGAATGTTGATATCGTGCTGGCCGATCCCTATTGCTGGCGGGCTTTGTCTACCAATTCGCTAGATGTGATGATCTCCGGACAAGCCTTTGAGCACATCGAATTTTTCTGGTTAACAGTTTTGGAGTTAAGTCGGGTTTTAAAACCTGGGGGTTTGTGTTGTCTGATAGCTCCGTCAAGTGGGCCGGAACATAGTTATCCGGTTGACTGCTGGCGTTTTTATCGTGACGGAATGCGGGCTTTGATGACTTATGCCGGTCTTAAGGTGTTGGATGTTTACACCAATCGCCAATCAACCGGCTGGCAGGATGATAGCGCCACTTGGCAGGATTCGGTAGTTGTGGCCAGGCAGTTGGAAAAACCTTTCCGTCGGCGTTGGCAAGAGTGGCTGCGGCACCGTTGGGGGCACCTGTTTTTGCCCTTAAAGCCGAGTCTCCAAAAAGTTGATAGCAATACAAATGGAAGCTAATATGGATATTGTGAAGAATTTATCGAATAAAGCTCTGATAACAGATAGCGAATACAGCTCCCTAAATGACCAGAGCCTGGCTGGGTGGTTGGATTATCACCAACGTCAGGTGGTTTTCGATCAAGTTACCTGGATGGGTTTGCCTACCCTGAAGAATGTTCTTGATCTGTGGCTCTACCAGGAGTTGATCTTTAAAATAAAACCTGATCGGATTGTTGAGATGGGTTCATTTAAAGGGGGGAGTGCTCTTTACCTGGCTCAACTTTTAGAAAATATTGGTCATGGCCGGGTTCTCTCTATTGATATCGACCATTCTCAGTTTAAGGCGGTTCATCCGCGCATTAGCAAGCTGACCGGATCAACCCAGGATCCTGAAATTATCGAGCAGGCTTATCGAGAGTGTCGCGGCGAAAAAGTTATGATTATTCACGATGCCGATCACAGTGCCCCGATGGTTCTGGCCGATTTGCGCAGCTATGCCGATCTGGTAAGCAAAGACTCTTATTTTATTGTTGAAGATGGGATTGTTGACCTTTTTGCTTCCGGTACTCTGCTTGGTGATGTTATGGGAGGGCCGGGGCCATTACCTGCGATCAGAGAATTTATTGCCAGCGATCAGCGTTTTGTGATTGATCGAGAGTGTGAACGTTATCTGCTTACCTATAATCCGAATGGATATCTGAAAAAGATAGCAAAATAATGACCCAAAAAGTTTATAAAGAGATCTATTTTGAGATATGCGGCAATTGTAATGCAAAATGCCCTTTTTGTGTAACCGGAACCGGAAGGTTGCCGCAAGGCGGCATGATCAGGGTTGACTTTTTTAAAAAATCGATCGATAAATTAATTGCAGAAAAGCTGATAGATAAGCAGAGCTCTGTTTTTTTATACAACTGGGGCGAGCCTTTTTTACATCAGGATCTTGATAAAATCATAGAATATGTTAATAAAAAGGAGATTAATTTTGCTTTAAGTTCTAACGCTTCCGTCTATAAAGAATTTAAGGCCAAAGAGGTGAAAAAACTTCAGGAAATCAGCTTCTCCATGTCCGGTTTTTCCCAATCTTCCTATGATAGAGTTCATGGTTTCAGGTTTGAAAAGATAAAACAAAATATAGTTAAGTTTGCAGAAAATCTGAAAAAAGTGGGTTACCGAAACCGGGCCAAAATTTTTTTTCATATCTATCAGTTTAATCTTGATGAGATAGTTTTGGCTAAAGAGTTTGCCAAAACTATTGGTGCTGATTTTGTTCCTTATTATGCTTTTATCGCCGATTATGAGAAGGCCAAGAATTATCTTCTGAATAAATTGAGTCATAATGAGATGAGATTAGCGGCTGAGAGTATTGTGCTGGCGGATATGGTGCAAAAAATCAAGATGATGCCGCCCGGCTACCGGTGTCCGCAAAATGAGATATTGGTTCTTGATGAAAAGGCTGATATCCAGACCTGCTGCTTTTTGCCCAAAGATCATCCGGATTACTATTGCGGTAACCTGTTTGATGACAAATTGAGAGAAAATCTCAAAGCTAAAACCAGAAAAAATGAGTGTAAATTTTGCCTGGAAAGTGGCCTTAGTTATTGTGTCCATAACGTAACTATTCCGGAGTTTAGTAATCGTTTACATTGAAAGAATTAATTAATAATATAACAAATTGGTTTAAAAATCGCTCTTCCCCGCTTCGGCTTGAGGGAAATGTGATGGATAAATCTTTTTACTGTCCGTTGCCGACAAAATTTTTTATCGAGCCGGGTAATATCTGCAATTTACGTTGTCCTTTTTGTGGCACGGGTTTGCGGCGCAAAGGTTTTGCCAAAGGGTTTATGAGCAAGGATGATTTTAAAATTATCCTTGCCAAGATAGCTCCATATACTAAACATATTAGTTTCTATAACTATGGTGAGCCCTTTCTGAATAAAGAATTTTTAGAGATGGTTGCTTTGGCCACAGCTCAGGGGGTTGCGTGTGCGACGCACTCCAATATGACGGCTTATCGATTTGACGAGCAAACTGCTGAAGCTGTAATTAGATCAGGTCTTACATATATATCTGCGTCTATAGATGGTGCCAGTCAGGAGACCTATGGCCGCTATCGAGTGGGTGGTGACTTTGCCTTGGCGGTTGAAAATCTGGCACTGCTTCAACGCATAAAAGAGCGGCTTAATTCCACGACTCCGAAACTGGAGTGGAAATTCCTGATCAATGCTTTTAATGAACATGAGCAGGAACAAGCTCAAGAGATTGCAGCTTCAATTAGGGTTCCCATTGAGTTTCACCTGATGGATGTCTGGGGTCATGAGGAGTGGAAATCTTCTCAGCATAAGGAACAGGAAGTCTGGGGCGTAGAAAAAGATCAATCACGGGTAACCGGAACCGCAGAAGAGTGGCGGAAAAAAAGAGATTTTCCGGTTGTTCTGGACAATTTAAAGTTACATCCAAAACTTCATTACTGGTGCGAGCAGCCTTTTGATGCAATGGTTATCAACTGGAATGGCGAGGTTTTTCCCTGTGTTACAGCTTGTGCGGACAAATTTGCTTTAGGAAACCTGTTAGATTCCGACCTCGAAACGCTCTGGAACAGTGCAAAATACCGGGCTTGCCGTAAATTTTTATACAATTATGGCCCAACCCAGAACTCT
>JAGGWR010000037.1 GCA_021163445.1 Candidatus Tharpella aukensis | reverse complement strand
GTAAAACCAATGATCTGATTATGGTGGTTGATGATGACCCGGATATCTTGACGGTTCTTAAAGGTAATCTGGAGCTGGCCGGGTTCCGGGTGGTCACCTTTATGGCCGGGCTTGAGGCGTTGGCGGCAATTAAGAGCGGGCAACCCGATCTTCTGATTCTGGATCTAACCCTGCCGGATATCGATGGCATCCAGCTTTGTCGGCGTTTGCGTGAACAGCAACTCGATTTTCCGGTTATCATGTTGACCGCCCGTGACGGGCTTTCGGACAAGGTTTTAGGCTTAGAGTGCGGGGCTGATGACTATGTGGTTAAACCTTTTGCTTTTCTTGAACTCCAGGCGCGTATCAAGACCTGTCTGCGGCGTCGGGAAGTCGCAAGTGGCGGGGAAAATCTTGACTCTTTAAATATTGGTAGTCTCAAAATAGATCGCCAAAGACGCCAGGTGTGGGTTGCTGACAAGGAAGTTGAATTGACCAAAAAAGAGTTCAGTTTGTTGTTGTTTTTAGCGGAAAACCGGGGGCGGGTTATGACCCGGGAGGATATTCGCAAAGCTCTTTGGGGCCGGCGGCAACTCTACTCCTGGAGCCGAACCATTGATGTTCATATTCGTCACCTGCGCCAGAAACTCGAGATCGATCCCGAACATCCGACTCTGATTCGTACGGTCATCGGGGTTGGTTATCGTCTGCAAGAGTAGTTAGTGACTTACTCCCGACTTCGATTAATGCTTTGTGCCTTCAGCCTCTGTGCCTCTGTGCCTTGGGTTGTGGGCGAAGCCCGCATCAGTGAATAGTCATTTCGTCCAAAACTTCTCTGATCGCCCCGGCGAGTTCCTTTATGGCAATTGGTTTTTTGAGATATTTTTTTATACCAATGCTAAAGCTTCTTTTTCGGAAAAGACTGAACTGAAACCGGTGCAGAGAATAAAGGGCATTGTCGGGTCTGTTTTCAGGGTTTCGTGAGCCAGCTCGGCTCCCGAGAGGTTGGGCATGCTCTGGTCGGAGATAATCAGGTCGAACTGAGTTAGGTGACTGCGGATCAGTTTCAGAGCCTCTCGGCTATCAGTTATTGCCGTAACTTGATAACCAAGGCGTTGTAAAACTTCACTGTGCAGGTTGAGAACGGCTTCTTCATCATCAATGAGCAAAACCCGTTCCGTGCCACTCGGTGGAAGTCCGTTTTTCTCCTCTTTAGGCAAGGGTTTAACCACATCTCTCTTCCGGGCCGGAATATAGACCTGAAAAGAGGTTCCTTCTCCCGGTTCACTCTCGACTTTGATAAAGCCGTTGCAACTTTCAATGATACCATGAATGACTGCAAGTCCTAACCCCGTCCCCTTGCCGGTCTCTTTGGTTGTAAAATAGGGCTCAAAAATCCTCTCTTTTGTGGCCCTATCCATACCGTAACCGGTATCACTGACTGATAAAACAATAAACGGCCCGGCGGATTTTTTAGATCCTCCGGTGAGGGTTTCAATCTCTTGGCTGGTTATCTTGGTGCGTAGTAACGTAACCGTTAAACTGCCTTTCTCATCGGTCATAGCTTGGGCGGCATTGGTACAGAGGTTCATGACAACTTGGTGCAGCTGTGTGGGGTCGGCCTCGATTTTCCCACAGTCGAGATCAAGATCTTCTTCTATCAGGATCGTTGTCGGCAGGGATGAGCGCATCATTTTTAAAGCTTCTTTGACCACCGGGCGAGGATTAAATATTTTAAAGTTTTGTGCTTCCTTGCGACTGAATGTGAGAATTTGCTTGACCAGCTCGGCCGCCCGTTTACCAGAGGCAATAACCTGGGTAATGTTTTTTTTAGCGTTACTGCCCTCGGGAAGATCAGACAGGGTGATTTCGGAAAAACCGATAATAGCGGTTAAAATATTGTTGAAATCATGGGCAATCCCTCCGGCCAAGGTGCCGATGGCTTCCATCTTCTGGGATTGTACGAGTTGGGCTTCCAGTTTTTTTATTTCCGTTACATCACGATAGATAGTCATGTTTGAAATTGAACCGTCTTCGTTAGCAATGGGTGAATGAGAAATGTTGTAGTCATGGTTATCTTTGGGGCTGACGACTTCCGACTCGAAATATTTACCATGAAACTCTTTTTTGCTCTGACACCAGGGACATGGTTGGTCAAAATCATGCAGAGCCTGATAACAGAAGTCACCTGTGGCATTACGGCCGCATCGTTTAATCATGGCCGGGTTCATATATTCGACCCGGTAATCATCTGCACAGATATAGACCGGATCACTCATCGATTCCATCATCGAACGAAACTTTTGTTCACTCACGCGTAGTTTTTCCTCAGCATTTTTGCTTTCAGTAATATCTCTGACAACTCCATCAACACCCAGGATGTTGCCGTTTTGATCTTTATAGAAGTGGGTGTTTACGGAACCCCACCAGATAGGGCCATCTTTGCGCGTTAATTGGATAACGAAATCATCAACGTAGCCAGCCTTTTGCAGCCTTTCTATAAATAGACCCCGCTTATCCGGGTTTACGTAAAGCTCAGTTACTTTATGGCCAATAACTTCTTCTACCGTATAGCCGGTCATCTTATGGATCGATTGAGAAATAAAAACAATCTTGCCTTCATTATCTGTTCGATAGCGCAGATCCGGGGATTCATTGGCCAAGGCGCGGTATTTTTCTTCAGAATTTTGTAACTTAACGGATAATTTTTTCTGGCGTATATAGAGCCAGGTAGTGATTGTTAAAAATAGGCTGAACAGGGTGATAATACCGCCCAAAGTCAGGGCCAATTTTGCAGAGTGTGTAAAGACAGAATCTAGATTAACCGTCATCTGCAGCGTGGCACTACTTTGATATGAGTATGGTATAGTTGTGGATAAGGAGAAGAAATGGACCGCATTTAATTTCGATTGATGGTGGCTTAAAGAAAAACCATTGGCTGTTGTTAGCGTGATTTCGGCAATTCGATTACTTTTAAACTTGCTCCATTGCTGCAGGAAAATATCGGCGGATACATACTCTTTGTTCTGCAACTTTTCCCGGATTACAGAGTTAAGATACTGGATCTGTTTTTCAGCCCGATTTTCTATTTCAGTAACCCGGGTTTTTTGCTCATTTTTAACCATATTCCAGGCAAAGATGATCTGTACAATAATAACCATGAGCAGAATAAGCCAATATTTTGCACTGTTATTGGGAGATATGATATTTCTCATTTAACGCTCTCTTTTTCTGGCATTTGCTCAAGGATTTTTCGCAATGAGTTATAATCATCATCTTTGACTAAAGAAAAACCGGTTATGGAGGTTTTAATAGATTTCAGCACGTTTTGCTTAGTTTGATCTTGGTTGAGTTTCAGCATGGCCGTGCGAAGTTGGTTAATCGTAGACTCTGCAAGGGTGCTGCGGACCACAAAAAGATGTTCAGCAATGGCCGGGGTTGCGGCCAGCGCTTTCAAGCCCGCCGACCTAAATCGTTGGTAGACAGCTTCTTTTACGGCTCCAGCCTCAAAATCACCGGCTAAAACACCCAGGGCGACATTGTTATGGGTTTTTAAAAAACGGTATTGCTGCTTGGTGATAATAGGTGGGTTCTCTTGTTCCAACATCGCCCGAGGAATGAGGTAGCCCATGGTTGAATGCCGATCGACGAAGGCAAATTCATTCTTTCCCAAATCAGCTAAACTGCAAGCTGGATAGTCATTCCTAACAATAATTATCCCTTTGAAAAAAGGTGAGCCATTAGTGACCTGACAGACGATGAGTGGTTTAGGGCCATATTTTTTCACCATAGCAATGTATGGTGCAGGGCCGATATAGGCGATATCAAGCTGGTCACGGCCAATAGAATCAATATGATCCTGATAGCTGCAACCTACCCGCACGACTACTGGATGATTAAGCTCGTTACTTAAATATGCAGCTAAAGGGGCAAATTTTTCTTCAATCTTTGTATAGGGAAGGAAGGGATGAACGCCAAGCAGCAGTGGCTCTTGAGCAAACGAAGGGTTGTTGATGGTCAGGGCTAAGAAAAAAACGACAATGAAGTTTGCTGTAAAACAGAAACCTCTGAGCTTTAAAAATGAAACTCTTACAATTTCCATTATTTTCATCTCCAGACATTTCAATAAAACAAATTACCGCAGTTACACAAATTTTATTGATCTTTTAGTTTTATTCCTGGTTTTCATCGAGCACCTTGCGCACCAGGCGGATCAGGCGATCGGTACTTAAAGGTTTGTTATAGAACTCTTTGATACCCAGAGCCAAGGCCTGCTTCTGGTTGATCGTGTCGCTATGACCGGTACCCATTATGATCGGCATCTTGGGATTGAGTTTGAGGACGGCTTGGGCGAGTTTGGATCCGGTCATTTTCGGCATAGTCATGTCGGTCAAGATCAGGTCAAACTGTTTCGGGTTGTGCTCGATCATTTTCAGGGCGGTGGCTCCGTTGTTGCAGGTTGAAACCCGGTAGCCGAGTTTTTCCAGGGCGATTTGATTGAGTTCAATAATCTCTTTTTCATCATCAACCAGAAGCAGTTGCTCGCTGCCGGTTGGTAGTTTGTTGAAACTCAACAAAGAGTCTGCCATGGTTTCGTGATAATCAAGGGTCGGCAGCAGCACTGTGAACGTGCAGCCGTGACCAACTTCACTGTTTAAAGAGATTTCACCTTTCAGCTCTTTGACAATGCCGTGGATTGTGGCGAGTCCGAGACCCGAGCCTTGCCCCACGGGTTTGGTGGTAAAGTAGGGCTCAAAAACTTTGTCGGCGATCTCCGGCGGAATCCCGGGCCCTGTATCGTGAACCCTTAAAAGCAGATAATTGCCGGCTTTAAGATTGTCATGTTTGTGGGTCGTGTTCTCATCCAGTTGCAGATTTTCCACCTCAATGCTAAGTTGGCCGCCTTGATCGCGCATGGCGTAGGCGGAATTGCTGCAAAGGTTAATCAGGATCTGGTGGATGGGGCCGGGAGCCGCCATGATGAGATCATTTTTGGCTTTTATGGTAGATTCCAGTTTTATGGTTGAGGGCAGAGAATTATTGATCAGCTTGATTGCTTCCTTGATAATCGGGGTGGTTTTTAGAGGTTGAAATTCATCTCCCTGGCGGCGGCTGAATGTGAGGATCTGGCCGACCAGTTCCTTGGCCCGCTGACCTGCGGCCAAGGCTTTGCCGAGTCCCTTTTGGGCGGGATGGTTTTCATCCAGTTCAAACATCATGGCGAGTTCAAGGTTGCCGACCAGAATCGTTAAAATGTTGTTGAAATCATGGGCGATACCGCCAGCCAGAGTGCCGATCGCTTCCATCTTTTGGGCCTGTTGCAGTTGGCGGCGCAGGTAGGCCTCTTCACTGATATCACGCTTTACCGCGATATAGTGGGTAATCATATCTTTGTAGTCGAGCAGGGGGGTAATGGAGACCTCCTCTTCATAGAGAGAACCATCTTTTTTCCGGTTAATAAAATGACCGCGCCAGTTTTTTTTAGCAACCAGGGTCTGCCACATCTCCGAAAAAACCTCGGGTTTGGTTTGTCCGCTCTGCAGGATGCGGGGGTTTTGTCCTACTGCTTCTGCTTGGCTGTAGCCGGTAATCGAGGTGAAAGCCGGGTTTGTATAGATGATGTTGGCTTGATGATCGGTGATGACGATGGTTTCCGAGGCATGGTCAACCGCACTCTGTAAAAGTTCGAGTTTTTGCAGGCCTTGTCGTCGCGCGGTGACATCTTGGAGCGTGCCGATCATTTTTAGAGGTTCTCCGCTTTTAGGGTCGCGGATGGTTTCGGCATGGGCATGGATAATTCTCTCTTTCTGGTTGTCGGCTCTGATTATCCGGTAGTCAAGCGAGTAGATGGATTGGTGTTCGAGAGCTTCGTTGATGGCTCGGCTGACCATGCTCTGATCCCCGGGATGCAG
>JAGGWR010000302.1 GCA_021163445.1 Candidatus Tharpella aukensis | reverse complement strand
GACCACCATATGGTGGTCAGATTTAGAATCGACGGACTGCTCCAGGAGTTCAACCTTGGCGACATCCAGAACGACATCAATAATTTCCATCGTGAAATCGTCTCCCGAATCAAGATTATGTGCAAGCTTGATATTGCCGAAAAAAGACTCCCCCAGGACGGCAGTTTTCGCTCCCATATTGTACGCCAGAACGAGAAAACCCACATCGACTTCCGGGTTTCAGTAATTCCATCTTACTATGGAGAGAATATCGTCATTCGGATTCTCGACCCGAGCCGAGCCCCAACAAACATTGGCAACCTCAATTTTTCTCAAAAACTGACTGAAAAGCTGATCAAACTCTTCAACCGTAACACAGGTATTATTCTGGTTACAGGGCCGACCGGTTCCGGCAAGAGTACCACCCTGCAATCGGGCCTGTTAAGTGCTTATCGCCCCGGCTTAAAAATCCTCACTGCCGAAGACCCGATCGAATATGTCTATGAAAATTTTATGCAATGTGAAGTTAATGAAAAAATCGGCTTAGACTTTGCGAGTTACATTCGGGTCTTTTTGCGCCACGATCCGGAGATTATCATGATCGGTGAAATCCGTGATCATGAAACCGCCGAGATGGCGGTTCGAGCGGCTCAAACCGGGCATCTCGTCATAAGTACCTTGCATACCAATGACTCACTCGGTGCCATCACCCGCTTGGCCGGACTCGGCATCGAAGCCAACATGATCACTTCATCCTTAATCGGAGTTGTCTCGCAACGCCTGGCCCGGCGCTCATGCCCGCACTGCCTAGAGGCTTACAGCCCTCCAGTAGAACTCATTAAGGAGTTCTTCACCAGCCCCCCAACAGACATTAAATGGGTCAAAGGAATTGGTTGCCAACAATGCAACTTCACAGGTTTTAAAGGACGGCTGGCCATCGCAGAGTTATGGGAGCCAAATCATAATGACATTCTGCTGATCAATAAAAATGCCCCAATTGCTGAACTGCTAGAAAGTGCCAGACAAAGCACCATTCCGATCATGGAGGAGGCGATAGACAAATTAAAAGCCGGAGAGACCACGCTTGAAGAATTAATCAGAATTCTACCCTATTCATTTATCGAAGACTACCGCCAGCGCCACTAAAGTAAACAAAAAATTTTGCAGGAGAAAACCGACAATGCCATATGGATTAAAAATAGAAACCGCTTTTGCAGCGGCTCACAACCTTCTCAACTACTGCGGTCAATGTGAAAACCTGCATGGCCATAACTGGAAAATTGAGATCTATATACACGGTTCAGAACTGGATAAAAGCGGCATGCTGATCGACTTTAAAGTCCTCAAAGAACATACCAATACGATCCTTGACACCCTGGATCACACCTACCTCAATGAATTACCGATGTTTGCCGGACAGAGCCCATCATCGGAATTAATTGCTAAATACATCTTTTTGGAATTAGAGAAAAAACTTGCCCAACTCCCGGTTCAAGTTGACAAAATCACAGCCTGGGAATCAGAAAAGGCGGCAGCATCCTACTATCGCTAAAACAGTACCTCCGAAAACACTAAGGAAAAAAACGTATGACCCAAATACACGATACCCAGAAGATGCAGGACTACCGCCAGATCGACATCAATAAAGTTGGTGTAAAAGGGATAAAGTACCCGATCTCGGTCCTTGATAAAACTAACGGTGTCCAGAATACTATCGGCTCATTCAATATCTATGTTGGCCTGCCCCATCATTTCAAGGGCACGCACATGAGTCGCTTTGTTGAGGTAATCAATAAATACCACAAAAAAATCGGCATCAACATTTTCCCCACCATCCTCGGAGAGATCCGCGAACATCTGGAAGCCGAGTTCGCCCACCTCGAGATAACTTTTGACTACTTTGTCGAAAAAGAGGCTCCCGTCTCCAGAGCTAAAAGCATGATGATCTACGAATGTACGTTCATCGGCAGCCAAACCGCTGAAAATATGGACTTTCGGGTCATGATCAAGGTTCCGGTCACCAGTCTCTGCCCCTGCTCGAAAGCGATCAGTGAAGCCGGGGCTCACAACCAACGCAGCCTGGTCACCGTCAACTTCAGTTTTGACAAGTTTGTCTGGATTGAAGATATGATTCAAACCATTGAAGCGTCCTCAAGCTGTGAGGTTTATCCTCTCCTGAAAAGACCGGATGAAAAATACGTCACCGAAAAAGCCTACAACAACCCAATGTTTGTTGAAGATATGGTTAGAGATCTTTTCCAACACCTGCAAAACGACCAAAACATCACCTGGTTCACGATTGAAGCGGAAAACATGGAGAGCATTCACAATCACAGCGCCTATGCTTATGTAGAAAAATACAGGTAATGGCAAAGTAAAACGTTCATCTGCGTCGTTCCCCGGCAACCTTCGTCACTGCGACGTACTATATGTACGCCTCGTTCCTCAGGTTCCGGGCGCCTAGCATCTAATGCGGTGAAACCCGCAAATAAGTGCTTTTATCAGAACATTTTCTTGTTTTTCAAACAAGAAAATAACCTGTAAGTCACTAAACATTTTACTTTGCCATCAAAATTATAAATTATAAATTATAAATAGTTGCAGAAAAAATTATGATAAAAGCACTTTTACTTTGGTTTTTGGCCTATCTTCTGGGTTCTGTTCCGGTTGGCGTTCTGGTGGCTGAGTGGTTTAACGGCAACGATCCACGCACTCTTGGGAGCGGTAATATCGGAGCCACAAATGTAGCCCGGACGGCGGGCAAAAAAGCCGGTTTAATCACTCTTTGCGGAGATTGTCTGAAAGGTTTACTCGCGGTTCTTATAGCCCGTTTTTTCGGGGCTGGGGATGGGATTACTGCGCTTGCCGGTCTAATCGCTTTTATGGGGCATCTTTACCCGGTTTTCCTCGGATTCAAAGGCGGTAAAGGGGTGGCCACGGCTTTGGGCGTCTTGTTGGCTCTAGCTCCCGGAGCAACATTTATCGGAATTATTCTTTTTGCGGCGGTTACCGCTTGCTCACGTTTTGTCTCTTTAGGTTCCATCGCCGCCGCCGCCACAATACCGCTATTCATCTGCCAGCTCGGCTCAAACTGGAAAATTGTCTACAGCGCCATGATCATGGCGGCTTTCATCATCTACAGACATCGCGACAACATCCTACGCCTCTGCCAAGGTGAAGAGAGCCGTCTTTTTTAAGAAATATCAATTATTAACGCATTGTTCTTTCTTTGCGTTATTTTTTGTCAGCAGTTATGTTCAAACCGCAATGCAGGCATCGGCTGCGCAGAAAAAGAGGCGCAAGCCCTTTAATGTGAAAAAGGTTACCACAACGCGGGCACTTACCAGTCGCTACGAGAATACTGGTTGCAATGACAAGTAGAAACCAAACAATAAAACCAATAGTGGTTTGGTAGCCGGAACTGGTTAACCGAGGCGCAAGCCAGATAAGAGGCACATAAACCAGAATTACAGCCAAAAGAGACCAACGCCGTCGACGAAGTTTACTCAGTCCGAGGGTAAACTTCGAAAAATCTTCACTCATCTTCTCTTCCATCCCACCCTCCCCTATAATCTCTATCCTAATACTTTTAAAGCACACCCTCTACAAAAATACAACGCCTCTTTTTATTTCAAGAGAAAATCCCAACATTATCCTTCATCCAGTACCTGTCTGATAATTACAGCCAGTTTTTTTTAGAGCAACAGGTTTTTTAACATATTTTTTAATACCTATGGCTAAAGCATCTTTTAAACGAAATTTAATCAATATATAAATACTATTAAATACTGTTAAACAGGGGCTAAACCGAATCGAGGCGACGGTTGCGTTGCCGCTCTTTTT
The DNA here is from genome assembly GCA_021163445.1 of Candidatus Tharpella aukensis. Classification (GTDB taxonomy): domain Bacteria; phylum Desulfobacterota; class Anaeroferrophillalia; order Anaeroferrophillales; family Tharpellaceae; genus Tharpella; species Tharpella aukensis. The sequence continues at coordinate 8,708 of JAGGWR010000302.1, read as the reverse complement.
TACTGCGGCGGCGGGGATTGCCTTTTTTCTCCGTTAGATGTCGCCGTGATCCTGCCACCGATTCATCTTCATCCTGACCCTCCTCGCAGCCGTCAAGCACCATCAACAGACGCTGACAAAACTCCCCGGAAGCCAGAACCACCGCGCCACTACGTTCAGAATGCTCGGCAACCTCACGATCAGAGGTCACGACCGTCAAACCCGAACCATATTGTCGCGCCATCTGAATCAATACCTGATCCGCACTCCGGCCCAGAGAGGAGAAGACCACCTTGACCCCCTTTTCTGAATATTGACGCGGCTCACCACTCCCGGCCCGACCACCATCATAAACAACCGTTACCCGATGTTTGCTCAGACTTCGATACTGAAACAGGAGCTGATTAAGTTGATCTCTTTCAACCTCAAGGTCGAGTTGCGCCAAAGGCTCACCGCTCATTTCGGCAACTACATTATAGCCATCTATCGCCAGCCACATAAACTTCTACCCTCGCATTTGACTTTACGCAATTTGTAACTATTCAGCATAAGTAGAAAATCACCTTATATTGATGAAATTCAGTAAATTCTGGGGACATAACCCGATGCTCCGAAGGAACTCGGGATTGTGTACCCAGAACTTGCGGGTTAGCTGAATAGTTACCGCAATTTTTTCTAATACATTAATCCCAGGTGTGCCCTTTGTCAAGCGGAGACCATACTCGATATAGGGCAATAATTTATGTTACAATTATGCAATAAAAAAGGCCGCACCTTTAACTAGAGTAAAAGTGCGGCCTTTTCAATTAATCTTCAAGCGGAACAGGTTTTTAGTATCTTAATCCTTCGGCAGTTTATCCTCAGGTTTGAATACACCAGCCTCACGTTCGGCAAAAAACTGAAGAGCGACATCGGGGAAGAGAGCGTAAGAAAGTACATCCTCAACACTTTTGGCTTTATCACCAAGTTCAGCTGTTAATTTTTCCATCTCCGGCGGCAACAGGTCGGCCGGACGACAGGTTACAGGCTTCTCTTTCTTAAGCGCTTTTTTCTGCACTTCGGCATTAACCGGGGCGACGGAACGACCATACATCCCTTTCAAAACGTTCTTGGACTCTGTCGGAATCATCATATAACGATTACCGGTAATCACATTCAAAGTGGCTTGAGTTCCCACAATCTGGCTGCTCGGGGTTACCAGCGGGGGATAACCGAAATCTTTACGAACCCGGGGGATCTCCTCAAGCACGTCTTTGAGCTTGTCGATCGCCCCCTGATCACGCAACTGGCTTTCAAGATTGGACATCATACCGCCCGGCACCTGATAGAGAAGAACATTGGTATCAACCCCTGTAAAACCGCTCTCATAGGCACTATATTTCTTGCGCACCTCCTTGATATATTCAGCAATCTCAGCCATCGCTCCAATGTCGAGGCCGGTATCATATTCAGTCCCTTTCAAAGCGGCAACCAAACTTTCTGTCGGCGGCTGTGAAGTTCCGGAAGCGAGCGCTGAAATCGCGCAGTCGACAATATCAACTCCGGCTTCAATCGCCTTAAGATAAGTCATCGGCGCCATCCCACTGGTACAGTGACAATGCAGGTGAACCGGCATATCAACTTCACTCTTGATCGCCTTGACCAGATCATAAGCATCGTAAGGAGCCAGAAGACCGGCCATATCCTTGATACAGATCGTGTCAGCTCCCATCCCGGCAACCTCTTTGGCCATATTAACAAAATATTCGTTATCATGTACCGGACTGATCGTATAACTGACTGCGACCTCGGCAATCTTGCCCGCTTTTTTAACCGCATCAATCGAGGTTCTCATGTTACGAGGATCGTTCAAGGCATCAAAAATGCGAAAAACATCCATACCATTAGAAGCAGCCCGCTCAACAAAGGTCTCCAGAACATCGTCGGCATAGTGACGATAACCAAGAATATTCTGCCCCCGTAAAAGCATCTGCAGGCGGGTATTGGGAATCGCTTTGCGTAAGGTTCTGAGGCGCTCCCAAGGATCTTCTTTGAGAAATCTGAGACAGGTATCAAAGGTTGCTCCACCCCATACTTCCAGCGACCAGTAACCGATTTTATCGAGTTTTCCAGCAATCGGCAACATATCTTTAGTCCGCATCCGGGTCGCCAACAGTGATTGATGGGCATCACGCAAGATGGTATCAGTAATCTGTACTTTTCCCATTTCTACTCTCCTTGGATCAATTATAAGCATTGTACACTGTATACAGTGTACACTTCCGAAAAAAAAGCGTGGTTCCCGATTTCGGCGCCACGCTCATATACAAAACTACTCAATAACAGCGATAACTGTATCGGATTCCACTGCATCACCAACAGCAACCTTGATCTCTTTGACTGTTCCATCAATAGGTGAGACAACTGGCATTTCCATCTTCATCGCCTCAAGAATGACTACCTCATCACCCTCAGCCACAGTATCACCAACACCTACTTCAATCTTAAAAATTTTACCCACCATTGGGGAAGTTACTTCAGCCATTGTCAATCCTCCGTTTAAAGTTGTTTGCAAATTTTTTCAGCGAATCTTACTCTAGTGTCACGTCAACTCTGAACTGACTTATCTTGCTTGCCCTTTTTCGCGCCTGCGTCGTTACGACTTGAATCACATAGTTCAACTATGCTCATCAAGTCGTGCCTAGCAGGCACAAAAAATTGCGGCGCAATATTGCACCATTTCATCCTTGACGTAACACTAATTTTTCTATTTTTCTTTCAAGCCACTTCGCTTACCACATCAGTTTTCCTTTTGCAACAGTTTTTCCATCTTCCGCCTGACCTTCTTCTCATCTTTAAGTTCCAAAGAGTGGCGATAGTTTTCTATGGCTTCCTCCAGACGCTTAAGCTCGACGTAGGTATCTCCCAAGTGTTCATAAATGACCGGGTCATCTGGCACCACCTCCTGCGCCCGAAGCAGATATTCAAGCGCCTTGACAAAATCCTTATGCACATAAAAAAGCCAGCCAAGACTATCAAGAATATAGCCACTATCCGGTTTAATCTCTAAAGCCCGGTTAAGAAGTTTCTCAGCATCTTCGAGCTGTACCCCCTGCTCAACATAGGTATAGCCGATAAAATTTAAGACTGCCGCATCATCCGGATTTTCCTTAAGCAGGGCCTGCATAACCGCAACACTGTCAGCCGCCCGCCCGAGATCGTTATAGACCACCCCCAGAGCAAATCGAAGTTTGTAATCGTCCGGATGCTGAGCCAGGGCGTCCTGGAGAATCTGCAAGGCCCCCTGATCATCGTCCCGTTTCTGGCTCAGTGAGGCGAGCATGCGATAAAGTCCAACCTTGTCCGGATAATTAACAATCAGCTCGTGCAAAATATTTTCACAAGCCTGAAATTCCTCTCTCTCCTCATAAAGAAAAGCGGAATGAATCCGGGCGTCATAAAAGAGCTCATCCGACTCCGGAATTGAGAGAAAAAGCTGCAAAGCCTCTTCTTGACGCTCCAGAGCTTCCAAACTGGAAGCCAGATAGAAAGTGATACGAGACTGTTCGGGATGCTTTGCGTGCAACTTTTCCAGAATCTCGGCAGCTTCCCGATATTTACCCTGCTGAAAATAGATCAGGGCAATCTTGACATTAATACTGACGGGCACTCGACCCTGGCTCTGGAGGCGCTGAAAAATTTTCAGGGCTGCTTCGAGATCACCATCACCAACCAACAGCTGCCCCAGCCTTTCCAAAGCCTGACGATCATCACCATCTATTTCCAAAAGTCTCCGGTAGGCCTTAACCGCATCTTCACGACGTTCAGTAAATTCATAAATCAAGCCCAAGCTAAGCCAGGCATCAGGCATCTCCGGGTCAATCTCCAGGGCTTCATTATAATAGCGCTCAGCCTCTTTATAGAGTTTTAACTCAGCGTAAACCTTGCCCAGGTAAAAAGGCCCAAAAACATCATCCGGCCGTTCTTTACGGTACTCCTGCAAAAGGTCAAGAGCCTTCTCATACTCTAAAGTCTCAACATAGAGGGCAACCAGGTAAAAAATCGCCTCACTGTTGTCGGGTTCTTCAGCTATCAAACTTTCATATTGGATAATCGCCGCTTCATGCTTGCCGGTCAGCGTATAGATTCCGGCCAGAAGCCGACGCGCCCGGCGATTGCCGGGATCAAGCTCCAAAGCAACCCCGGCCTGAGTATGAGCCTCCTCAATTTTCAACCCCTTAACCAGAAGATCGGCCAATTCAAGATGCAGATAGGCTGATTCGGGATCAGCCTGAACCGCTTTTTGTAGACTAGTCAAGGCCGCGACCCGAGCCTCTTTATTATCCTGGTGTCGCAACCAGTTGTAAACCGAAAAATAGTAGTAGGCAGCCGGCGATATCGGGCGTTCCAGTGAAGTTGCAGACTTTGTCAGGGTCATGGAGACCTGACGTTCCTGCACCTTGGCAACCCCACAACTCAAAAGCAGAGCTAACCCTAAAAACCCGAAAAGGATAAAGCCTGAACTTCTATAAAAAATATTTTGTCGTATCATAAATTTTTACTTAGCCATCCCGTTACTTTTTACGCCCCGAAGGAAGTGCCCTTGGGGTGCGAGTTCATCAAGGGTGTTTTGAAAAATTAAAATTTTCGCCTAACGCAGTAATTGAACACTTGAGCTCTTGAGTGAAAAGGCAATTTTTCAAGGCACCCTTAAGGCCTGCGGCCTTTCTTTACCTTAAAAGAGGTTAGCTCAACGTAACACTTACTGACCTTCTCCGGATAATCATAAAAGGCGATCATGAAAGGTAATTCACCACCATTTGCGGCCAGAGTAATCGTAGAATTTTCAAGCATCGCCAACTTGCTGGCATCTAGTCGATCAAGCTCCTCTTCAGAAAAACTAACCCCCCCGGCAGTCACAACCTTAACTACAGTCCGACCCGCTTTATCCAGAAGAACCCCGGTAAGCTTAAGATCAGTCACCAACTTGGAGGAACTGTTAACAACTTTGCCTCGCATAACAATAACCGTACGCTCGGACGGCAGGCGCAAACGCTGATTCTCGACCTCTATCAATTGAATATGTTTTACCATATCAACCGAAAACCGCTGCCACAGTCCATAACCGGCCCATAAAGCCAGGCTCAGAACCACAAAACATAGAAGAGCAAAAAACAGACTGCGCTTTTTATTGGTATTTTCAGGGGTTTTCACCTGACCGGAAGAAGGGCTCGAACTCTCTGCTAAAGAGTCCACCACAACCTGCTCGCCGGACTCTTTTATACGCCCCTCTTTGGCTGTCGAAACAGTTGCGGCTTCAGGCTGTTCATCAACCTGATTGATGAGATTATCAAGATCACCATCATCAAGTTGGGTCGAGCGCACATTTTGCGGATCTTCTGAAACCTCTTCAATTTCATCTACGCTATCGGGTTCATCACCAAAACTGTCAAATTCAATATCGTCAAGATTGAGATCATCAATATCCAAAGCCAGCTCTTCGAGCTTGACATCATCACTCTTTTTGATCGGATCAATGGCATCTTCCTGCACTGCGGGTTGCACATCAGACGAAGAAGTTTCATCATCAAAATCATCTGAGAGCTCAAAAATCGAATCGTCAAAGACTTCTTCAATAAAATCGTCAGCGCTTTCGATCTCTGCCGAGGATGCATCAATCGGCGCGGCTTCACCTTCCAATCCATCCGAATCAAGCGTTTCCCCGGCGACATTCTCAAGACCCTCCGGCTCCGGCGCTAACAACTCTTCAGAAACATCCCGGACATCTGCCAAAGATTGATCCGGCAAATGAAAATCACAACCACAACGTGAACAATGAAGATTAAGCTCAGCCCCGGAAACCGACGTCCCCTCAGGCAGATTAAATTTTGTCAAGCAGCGCGGACAAGTAACGATCATGACTTTGTTACCTTTAAAAAGTGAAAACAGTTAATTAAGCTGGCATACATTTAAAACAGAATAACTTTCTTTGCAAGAGATTATTATCCTGCCGCCTTAAAGAGCGGCGGCAACGATGCGAGAAAGGCCCGTTGCCGAAAGGCTTCAACCCCATTTGGCCCGACACTCTCCACGGCGAAACCGACGCCGCCGGGGAAACGGGGCCGCAACTCTTTTCTGGCCTCCGGCAACAACTCCCGCACGAACTGAGCGGGCTCATCGCCAACCACCAATAACTTCACCTGCAACTCCTGTGAACCAACAACAACCTGTGCCCCCACAGGCCCAAGCCCCTCAAAATCAAGATAGAGCATCATGGTATAAAGATTTCCGGTGGAACTCTTGGCCTCCCCCCCATCCCGCGTCAGGCGCAACCAGAGATCACCGACACTCCCCCAACCCCACAACGGCATAAGCAAAATAAAATCATCTTCACTCCGCAAACCGGGATTATTGAGATACTGATTCAACTCAACCATGTCAAGCAGAGAGCGAAGCCCGGTTTGCAATTTAGCCGCCATCTTCGCATCTAAACCACCCTCCGGCAACAATTCATCGGCAAAACCGCCACGAAGCTGAGCCAGAAGCTGCAACAGCTCAGCCTTAACCGTTACCGGCTGCCGGGCCGCCGCCAGCAGAGATAATTTTTCCGCGCCGGTCGAAAACAGAGCGGCCAGCTCTTTTTCATGAAAAAGACCCAGCTGCTTAAGCGGCAAGCCGTCTCCCGAGCGTAGATCAGCAATCAATGTCGCAACGGAAAAACGGCTTGTCAAAGATTTTAAGGAATCAAGTATGGAGGCCGGTAGCCGGATAGTTTCATCAAGCAACAGCTCTTTAAGGAAGCTAATATTTTTGGAAAAAAGATTGGGATTAGCAACAAGTTCACGCAAAAGTCGACTTGACTGCAAAGGTAGACCGGTGTCGTTTTGCTCGACCAGGCTAAACTGGAGCAAAGGTTCCAGACTCTCAAGCCGAACCGTAAAAAGACCCGTCGTCCCCGGCGGAGCCGAGCCTTTAGCCACAACCTCAGTCCCGGCTACTTCAAGCAACAATTTTTCCGGGCTTAAAACATCGACAAGGCGAACCATTAAAAGATCCCCAAGACGCCCGGCAAGAGAGTTTTTTAACGCAGCTGAAGAGGCTGCCCCGGTTCCCGAAGTTTCACCCTTTAAAAGAGTGACCGTCCCGAGATCAGGAAATGTGATACCTTCAATCAAGACGTTTACACCCTTGAGGATAACGGGCCGCCAGATCGACATAGAGGTCTTTCCCGTAATTCCAGAATTTTTTGTGCTGCTCGTTAACCTTACTGATCTCTTTCGCCGGGTTACCGGCGACCACAACCCCGGGCGGAATGATTTTGCCATTAGGCACCACAGCACCTTCCGCAACAATACTCCACTCGCCGATTTTCACATTAAAAGAGAGAATCGCCCCGATTCCGATCACGGCTGAATCAGCAATTTCAAGACAGTGCAATTTAGCTCCATGGCCAACCGTCACCCGCCGTCCCAAACAACTGCAGCAACCGGGATTAATGTGCAAAATCGCACCCTCTTCAACTGCACTCTGCGGGCCGATATCGATAATTCCGTAATCGCCCCTTAAAATAGCCCCATGACCTACATAAACATTTTCAGCCAGACGCACATCCCCAATAATAATCGCAGTTTCCGCAACATAAGCACTCGGCGCAAAAGTTGGCCGCCGGCCTTCAAATTCATAAATCGGCATTCCTATCCTTTCCCCAAAAATCGGGGGGCCGGTACAGGCAGACCGGCAGTTTGAAAACGTAAAAAAGCGGTTTGATAAAATTTTTCCGCCGGCTCCCGGCTAAAGCCCAGGTGGATCCGGGGAAGTTCTTCTCCGACCAGAAATTTCCAGTGCTGCAACAAGGTCGGCTGATCACTGCCACTCTCATATTGAATCAGACGCCGATGCGAAGAACTCAGCCTGGTAGTCGGCAAATTGAGTTTAGCGGCAAAATTTATAAGCCGAGCCAGCTCATCCTCTTCCACCGGCGGGGCTCCGCAGGTTTTATAGGAGAGCGAAACCAGCTGATTAACAAGATAGCCATCCATGCCGCCGGGATGACATTGCACCAAAAATTTATCATAGGTATCGACGGCATCACTTAAAAACGCCCCGAGCATCGCATCAAAACCGTAAGACCTGCCGATAAAGAGCAAGGCCAGATCATCACAAACCCCGTCGCCCAGACAACGCCGAAAATAGGCTTGATCAAATTCCGGGTAGTCATAGAATTTTTTATCGTCAACAATAACTTCAAGTTCGACCAGTTGGCGGCGCTCAGCCGGACTGTAAGCGCGGGCACCGGTATCGCCTAAAGAGAGTTGATCCAGCCTCTCCGGGCGCACAACCTCTTGCGCACCGGAGCCTAGTTCAAGTTCAAAACCATTAAAATCAAAAGGCAAAAGTGCTAGAGAGCGCTGCCGGCAATCGGGATCATCCATCTGACCAGCCAGTACCAGACCTTTTATAAATGGCTCCCCGGCGACGACTCGTCCTTTGAAAAAATCGATCCCGAACAACGGCCCTTGCTCATCTTCAAGGGGAATCAAGGAATCTGAAAAATGTTTCTCCAAATGTTTAAGCAAACGCTCTATCTGTTGATTACGCCAATACCTGACCTGCCGGTGACCAAGTTGCGTAACCCCCTCAAGAACTGAACAGATCCGATCAAAGGTCGCATCGGCAAAGAGCAGAGGTTGCCCTTTGGCATCCATAAACCAGCCGTGACCATTCTGAGCCCGACCGAGAACCGATTGCGG
>JAGGWR010000270.1 GCA_021163445.1 Candidatus Tharpella aukensis | reverse complement strand
GATGGCGTCGTAAAAAGTTCCGATATCCTGCGTTGTTGTGGTTCTCCAGACACTCGACATACTACATGTATGGTCTCGCGCCTGGAGAACCACAACATCTTGTCTATCGAAATTTTTACTTAGCCATTCCGTTACTTTTTACGCCCCGGAGGAAGTGCCCTGGGGGCGAGTGCATCAATGGTGAAATGAAAAGAAAAAGTCTTTTAATTCAACTCAGTTGGGCGATTTTATTGGTTACTGTAGTGGTTCTTTCACTTTTCGAGGGCCAACGCTATCTCCAGCTTCGTCAAGAGCTAAACCATGATTTGGCACAGGTTTTACAGCAGACCCTGGCCCGGCTTCAGGCCAGCACGCTGGTTCCGGTCTATAATCTTGATATCCGGGTAGTTCGCTCAATTCTGCTCTCGGAGATGGCACCGGATGAAATCAGTGCCATCTTGGTTAGTGAAAATGGAGGTGGAATATTACTGGGTTTTGTTAAAGATGAAGCAGGTCTGGTGGTGGCCGGGGAGCTTGCTTCAGTTGTCAGTCAAAATTTAACTGCAACCGCCGATCTAAAACTTTATGGTGAGGTGTTCGGTAAAATACGGGTTTTTGTTGATGGCCGGCTTGCGCAAAAAAAACTTAATCATAAGTTGATCGTTATTCTACTTGAAGCTATGATTTTGGCTTTTATTCTGGTTGTAATAGCAGTTTTTGTTTTGCGGCGCTTTTTTGTCCTGCCGGTATTACAACTCTCCGCTATCTCACGTGAAATTGCTCATAATAATCTAAGTGTTGAGATCAATTTAAAGAGTGAGAATGAGCTTGGGGAGCTGGCCTCTAATTTGGCGCTGATGCGTGATTCAATCCGGTCGACCATAGATACTCTGGCCGATGAACGAGAGAACCTGCGGATTGTTTTGAATTCCATTGGCGATGGCGTGATTACCGTCGATCCGGCCATGAATATTGACCGTTTTAATCCGGTGGCGGAAGAGTTGACAGCCTGTTGTCTTGACGATTTTAGAGGCTGTAAATTATCTGATGTGTTTGATCTGGTTGATGGTGATAGCGGCGAAGTTTTAACGGGAAAGGTCGGCAAGGCCTTGTCGCAGGGGCAAAAATTCAATTTTCCTTACAAAACTGTGATGCGCTTGCAGTTGGGCAAAAGTTTTCCGGTGGTTGTCAGCGCATCGCCGATCAGCAATCACCTCGGTAATAAAAATGGTATGGTGCTGGTTGTTCGTGACGTTAGTGAACAGCGCAAATTTGAAGAGATGGTGATTCAGACTGAAAAGATGGCATCAGTCGGCGGCTTAGCTGCGGGTATGGCTCATGAAATCAACAATCCGTTGGGAATAATTTTGCAGGCGGCGCAGAATATCGGACGGCGTATGGCACCCGAAATTGAAGCCAATAAAAAGTGTGCAACTGAGTGTGGCATAACCCTGAATGACCTACGCACTTATCTGGAGAAACGGAAGATCACAGATTTTGTTGAGGATATTCAGGCCGCTGGCTTGCGAGCCTCACGAATTGTCCGAAATATGCTTCAATTCAGTCGCCGTAGTGAGTTGCAAACTGAAAGTAGCGATATCCCGGAAGTAATTGAGTGCGCTGTGGATATGGTGGCTAACGATTATGACCTGAAGAAAAAAATTGATTTCCGGCAAATTGAGCTAGTTCGTGAGTACGATCTTGACTTGCCAGAGATTGGGGTGGTAAGAACTGAGATTGAACAGGTTATCCTCAATTTATTGAAAAACGCGGCCCAGGCCCTCTCTACGACGGTTACGAAAAAGCCGAAGTCCCGCCTGATTCTGCGAATTGTGAATGAAGTTGATTTTGTCCGGATCGAGATCGAGGATAATGGCCCCGGTATGAAGGATGATATTTGTCGGCGGATTTTTGAGCCTTTCTATACAACAAAGCCGGTGGGTGAAGGAACCGGTCTCGGCTTATCTGTCTCTTATATGATTGTTACCCATAATCATAATGGCGAGATGTGGGTCAACTCAATCCTCGGAGAAGGTACAACTTTTATTCTCCGGCTACCGGTTTGTGCCTGACCGAAAACCGCCAATTTCCCCGATTGCGGCGTTAGGCTCAAATTTTAATCCTCGGAATACTTAATGTATGCCTGCGGTTAAAATTTTCACCTGCCTTGCACTCAGGAAAATTGTCAGGTTTTCGGCTAGGCACTTGTGTATGAAAAAATGGTGGTTATGAGAATTACCGGAAAGATCAGGTGCTCTAGTTGTCTATTAATAATCGTGGTACTATTTTCTCTCACAGTATCCATTTCCCGAGCGGCGGAATCTTTACCTCGATTTCAGATTATGACGGAAACCTGGCCCCCTTTTCAGTTTGAAGAGGATGGTGAAATAAAGGGGGTCGTTGTCGATCTGATGGTTTTGATGTTGGAGCGGGTCGGCTCTTCGCAAAACCGAGACGACATCAGAATATATCCTTGGGCGCGGGCCTACAGCAACGTTCAAAATAGAGAAAATACGATTCTCTTTTCTACGACCAGAACTCGGGAACGGGAGAAACTGTTTAAATGGGTCGGGCCGATTTTCCAAGATACTACAGTTTTGATCGCGCGAAAAGAGAGAAATATAAAAATCGGGAAGGCCGCTGATTTGCAAAAGTACCGGTTCGCGACGGTTATTGATGATGTTGGTGAGCAATATTTGCAGAGGTATGGAATACCCTTGAGCAAAATGTCAAGAAATTCCGATCGGGTAGCATCGATCAGAATGTTGACCTTAAAACGAGCCGATTTGATTGTTCAGAGTTGGCAGGGATTTACCGTGGATGCCGAATCGCTCGGTCATGATCCGGATGAGTTTGAAGTGGTCTTTACGATCGATAAGGCAGATATGTGTCTTGTCTTTTACAAAGAGACTCCGGATTGGATTATTAAAAAATTTCAAACGGCACTGGATAATCTTCTGGAACAAGGGGTAATGGCGGAATTGAAGAAAAAATATGCCGATATTTTATCGCCTTGATTCTTGCCGTTACAGGTTTTCCGATATTTGCCGGGCTGCGGCTTTGCCAGCCAGGTAGCCGGTCGAGAAAGCCGCTTGCAGGTTATAGCCGCCGGTATCGGCTTGGATGTTAAGGAGTTCACCGGCAAAAAAGAGGTTTTTGATCCGGCACGAAGCCATGGTTTTCGGGTCTATCTCTTTGGTGTCGATGCCGCCAGCGGTGATGATCGCTTCAGCTAAGGGGCGGTGGCCGCTGATCGGCAGGCGGCAATCTTTTAACCAGGCGCGCAGCCGTTTTCGTTCCTTGGCGGTTACTTGATGGCCTTGGCGCTGTGGGCTGATCTCATTAATATCGAGGCAGAAAGCCACCATCTCTTTGGGCAGCATCCCGCGAAGCAGGGAGTCGAGGCTCTCTTTACCTCGGCTTTGCAGATCGCGTAAAAGGCGGGCCTCTAGTTTTTTCTCGTCAAGGGCTGGTTTGAGATCAAGGGAGAAGCAGACTTCATCCTGGTTTTTCAAGGCATCGACGGCGGCCCCACTCAAAGTTAAAACCGCAGGCCCACTGATTCCATCTTCGGTGAAAAGCAGCTCCCCGAAAACCTCCCTCACTTTTTTGTTGTTGATTAAAAGACGGACAGCAACATTGCGCAGGGAGAGGCTGGCCAATTTCCCCAAATCAAATTTTTTAGAAGTAGAGTTCTCTGCCGGCGTACATATTAGCGGTACCAGCGCTGGGCGTATGGGGATGATATTATGGTCGACACTTTCGGCGAGGCGGTAGCCATCGCCAGTCGAGCCGGTCAAAGGATAAGAGGCTCCACCGGTAGCCAGGATGACGGCGGCAGCGGAAAATTTTTCACCGGCAGCGACTACTCCGACAATTTGATTATCTTCGACTATGAGCTCTTCAACCGGGCTTGAGAGCCGGACAGTGGCATCTTTTTTATTGAGCCAGCTGCGCAAAGCCTTGACCACTTCAGGGGCTTTGCCGTTAGCGGGAAAGACCCGGCCGCCTCGTTCAGTAACTGTTTTGAGGCCGTTAGCGGCAAAAAATTCGATCAAATCATGGTTAAAAAAACGATGGAAAGCCTGGCGCAGAAAGCGGCCATTACTGCCGAAATGGGCAATGCTATCACTGATTTCGGCACTATTGGTCAGGTTGCAGCGGCCCTTACCGGTGATCGCCAGTTTGCGTCCCGGCTGTTTCATTTTTTCCAGGAGCAGAACCCGGGCCCCGGCTTTCGCCGCCGTTCCCGCCGCCATCAGCCCGGCGGCGCCGCCGCCGACCACAATAATTCTCGGTTTAATTTTTTCAGTCATGAGTAGTTTTTTCGCCTTTGCTTAAGTCTCCTAGTCTGAGAGGTAATATTCAACCGTTGAGACCACGCGGACTC
>JAGGWR010000274.1 GCA_021163445.1 Candidatus Tharpella aukensis | reverse complement strand
GTTTCTTGATAATCAGTGGATAGTCGTATTGCTCACCGGCTTGATAAACTTTTTCCGTCATGGTTTTCCTCCTTGTTAGGGTGTTGGTTTTCGGGCGTCTTTCATTAACGACCTAATGCGGGAACTGATCCCGCAACCCAAACAGGCCTCCCGGCCTGCAAATAAGTACTCTTATCAGATTATTTTCTGATTTTTTTCTTGTTTTTTTGAGCAGAAAATAATCTGTAAGGTACTAACGGATTGAAATAATAGTGATAATTTTTTTTAGCCCCTAAACCAGTCGATAACCGTTTTTCCCTTGGCCAAATTTCCCTTCTATTGGAATTCTTTCTCGGTATTCAACTTCTGATTATAAGCTTTTGCAAAATCTTCCCAGGGAATAGTTACGTCCTGTCAAATTTGTGCAATGGTTCCAAAATCGCACATCTCCACGCCAACCAATTCCAGATCACTTTGAACTTTCGGCTTGACAATCTGCCGGGTTTTAGTTCCTACAACTTGTGCAAAATTTTGCACAAGTCTATCCGTCCTTTGCCCCTGTCTATCGCCATTCTTGCCGCCACCATACCCCGCTGGCTCTCGCTCAGGTGCCGCCGGGCCAGGTTCATGGCAATAAAAACCCGCCGGAAGGACGGGTTAAATGGTGGTTCATTGTTATTATTATTTTTTAAGCCGGGCAAAGACCATTCAAGTTTCCCATCCACTCTTGAGGATTTAAAACTATTTCTGTTGATTGGTCAATCTCTTTACGATGCATGGGCAGGGCTTGAAAAGTATCAATAACCTTATCACACACAATTTGGCTTGCCTGCTCAGAAGCATACATCATATAGAGAGAACGGAGAAGACGGTCGTGAGGCTCCCCTATAGTTTTATTCCCTGTTTCCCACCGAGACACAGTTTCTGGAGTTACACCAAGTGTTTGGGCCAACCCTTTAGATCTCAAGTGCAAGTCCTTTCTTAAAAATTTAATCTCCGCAGACTTTAACAACGCCTTGCGCATCCTACAAATATAGATGCCGATTACCCTGTGTAGCTGTTGCATGCTTGGTATCGATGCGTACGATTCTTCGCATCCTTCACAAAGATATTGAGTGATACCATACAAAACCACTGGCAGGCCACATTCATCATAATGGTAGGGTTTGTCTTTTATCTCTTTTACTTTCTCACCGCAAGAGTAACATAACTCCATGGCTTTTTCCTTGGTCGTATAACCACGCAAACCAAATCTTTCCTTGGCATGCTTGCTGATTATAACTTCTCCGCAGTTAACTATTTCCCGTATAATTGAGAGGGCTGTTTGATCATCTATTTTTTCGGTAGGGTCGAACTTCATAATTGACAACTAAACATGAAATTGATCTGAGCGCAAGTTTTTTAACCCGTAAAGTTGATTTTGTCAATATGTTTTCCACATAACCTAATCCCAGCCGTCCTAGAGTGCCAAAAAAAGGGTAAAATAACACCATTCTGTAATCATCTAAAATGGTTAAAATCCACTTGTAATAGGTGCACAATTTAGGACGCGAAAACACCCCGAAATAGAGAAAATCAAGAATTTAAGTCAATAATTTCAGACCCTTATACTTAAAGTCCTAATCCTCTCTTCGGCACCAAAAATCTAAAAGGGCTTGTAATTTTAATTAATTACAAGCCCTTTTTATTTTCCATGTGCAATTATATGCTTTTTCATCTATATCCATCCAACCATTTTCTCACCTGACTTCTTCCAATTATCATGAAAACTCAACCGAAGTTAAACCTTGGGACAAATTATTTTAGAGCCGCAGCCCGAAAACTTTTCAATAAATCTGCTACTGCTCCTTAGTGAATCTTCCCCCAATTTCACCTTTCAAAAACCCTGGCATACTCTCTAGGGATAGTTACAACCATCAGGAAAAAGATATGTGGAAAATCCTAGCGAAACATTAACCTGGAAAAAGTTGTGGGAGACGAACAGGTTAAAACGCAACATGATTATTCACAAAGACAAAAAAATAGGTATTGCCATTAATTATGATTTGTGATTTATGGATTCTTACGATAAGCTTTTGTTTTAGATATGACTGGAAGATTGAGATTGGTATGGGCAACCTTGTTACAATCAGGGTGATATATTTTAGTCCCGGCTCTGTGGCTGATGATGTTCGTTAGGAGCCCTACTATTATAAATTATTATGAATTCAGAATCTGATTTAATTCGCAAGCTTAAAAGCATTGAACGCTTATTCATCGGCGCAAAAACTGAGGGTGAACGTTGCGCAGCATCAGACGCAATGACAAGGATCAAAAAGCGTCTTGAGGAAATCAAACAAACAGACCCCGCAATAGAATATAAATTTACACTATCGAATACCTGGTCACGAAAATTACTGTCTGCTTTATTGCGAAGATACGGAATTGAACCGTACAGGTATCACAGGCAGCGTTACACAACTATTATGGCTCTCGTCCCTGAAAGTTTCGTAGATGAAATACTGTGGCCTGAATTTGAAAAACTAAACGACACACTCCAAGAGCATATAGAAAAAATCACCTCTTATATAATTTCAAAGGCTATATTTGAAGACACATCGGAAGTTGTTGTTGAAGAGGTAAAGCAGTTAAAATAACACAGGTCGAGTAGGCAAGGGGAACTTCCCCCCAAGCCTCTCACAGAACCGTACGTGAAACTCTCGCTTCATACGGCTCTTCATGTTCCTCGCAAAATAATTTTTATAGGGTCTGACCCCTTTTCTCCCTGTATAATGTGTCGGAAGTCTTGATAAAAATTCGTCAACTGTTGGATAGCCGGGAAGTATGAGTATGTAAGATTGCCATGGCTAAGTTTAAGTAAAATGATATCTCTTCAAACTTAACACTATCAGCGACAAGGGCTCTGTTACGCGTATTACGATAAAGGTAAAGTTTGCAGATTAGCTGAAAAGTTGGTATTGCCATTGGTAAGTTTGATCAGGAAATCGAGAACCTCTTCCTGACTGACTTCTTCAAGTTCGCGTTCAGCAAATGTCTCAGAAAAGCGAAACATAACGTACTCGCAAGTTTTAACGGTATTTTTTTTGGAATTTGCCCGGTGATACTGGAGATAGTATTCGACTGCCTGTGAAACGTTCATCTTTTTCTCCTTTACAAAAATGATGTTTTAAGATACCTGCCTACCTATACTGGTTTTATGATAACAGAGATTGTGTCGTAAAGACAGACCGAATCAACCTGATAATATATAATGCATAAAAATAAATTAGAGGTAAAATGGGGTATGGATTTCGAGTCTTTCTTGTCGAGGAAGATAATTCCATAAAAAGAATTCCAACAGCAAAATTTGACAGATTATGGCAACCAGATAATAACGACCAATGGCAGCCATATGCCAACAAGAGTATTCGCTACGCTCAAGTGCGCCGTTCGGCTGGAAGATTGAGATTGGTATGGGCAAGTTAATTGGGAGTATCACCCCAATTTCCCTAAAAACTCCCAGTCGCCAGAACTGCGTAGTTGTGATTTTACTTGAATCTGATTTTTTAGTGTTTGTTCTGCGTCTGATGAAAAATCATGTAAGGATATTATAGATGAAACTAGCGTTCAAGCTTGCACTGGCTATCTTTTTAACTGGGGCAATTGTTTTGGTTTTAGTCACGTATACGACATATCAATACGACCGAAACTTGGTGGTTAAATCTCAGTATAAGTATTCAAAATCTATAGCCGAAGTAATGTCTCAGAAATTTGACCAATTATTAGTCGAAAAGACCAAAACCGTGTTGGCTATTGCATATTCACCGCTGATAAAAAGTGTTTTGGATGAAAGCAATTTATCATACACAAGGCTGACAGATACAGATGCAAACCGATTGATTAATCGCTATGATGCCGACTGGAAAAGCTCAAATAATGAAGAGGAACCTTTTATC